>WQUE01000034.1 GCA_009785885.1 Actinomycetes bacterium | reverse complement strand
GTGCGAGAGCCTTCTTGCTGGGCATCAGGGTCCTCCTTCGGGATGAACTCCACGATTGTGTGGTGGTGCTGGACGGCCACGATGACCTACGTTCGGAGCGTGTGTGCCCATCCCGGAGGATCGCCATTGAGGCCGAGTCCCCCCATCCTACGCCAAATCGTGAGACGGTACGTCCACACCTTGAGACGTGCCGGGGAATTCGCAGCTGAACAGGCATGCCCGCGGGGTTTCGTTGCGGCGCGGCGCCCCACGGCCGCAGGTACTTGCGCCGTCATCGGTCAGGTCAATGACGGGACGGGTGCCCCGATGCGCCGCCCGGCGCCGCGTCCCCACGGGGACCGCCATCTCGGGTGCGGGCTGGAAGAAGTTTCGTAAGAAACAGGCGATGGCGGCGTCTGGTAGCTGACGTGGTTGCCCGGGTCGACCATGCCTATCGGCGGATGTCCTGGGGCAGCGAAGCCGACAACCCGGAAGGAACACACCCCAATGAAACTCACCCCGCGTCCCGCCGCTGCGCTGATGCTCGCGCTGGCCGCAACGCTCGCGTTCGCCGCCAGCGCCCAGGCCCTGCCCGACCCGGCGCCCGGCCATCCCGGCGTGCCGCAGACGGCGACGATCGTGTACCAGGAGGACTTCACGTCCGGGACGCCGACCGTCGCCGGGACGACGACGCCGGTGAACATCGAGAACTACGCCGGCGGGGCGATGGCCGACAACGTGTCCTACACCGCGGGGACCGACTGGACCTCCAACTTCGGTGGCTGCAACGGCTGGATCCTCACGCCGAACTCGACCGCCCCGACCGTGGCCCAGGACGCGGGCTGCACGATCCACGGCACCGTGAGCGGCGGGGCCGACGGCAACGGCAACCCGCAGAGCGCCTGGTGGTTCCTCCAGCAGCTGGCGCGGGCCGTCGGCGAGGCGCAAAACCCGGGCAGCGGCGGTGCGGGCAGCGTCGTCGTCGCCTCGTTCACGAATGCGGGCAAGAACCAGACGAGCACGCTGCAGATGCTGTCGTCGCCGGTGCTCACGGCCTCGGGGGCACCCGTCGTGCAGGTCGGCCACTACTACGCCGTGTCCGTGTGGTTCGGCCAGGTCCACTGCCAGGCGCCCGGGCACGCCGCCTGGCACGACTCCCAGGAGGTTCTGAGCCTCGTGGGGACGAAGCTCGACGGCACGCCCTGGCAGTCGAACATCTCCGACCAGCCGCTCGACCCGTGCGGCGGACCGCTGATCACGCTGGCGAACAACACTCCCGCCCACGTCGTGAACCTCACGACGACCGCGCTGCTGATCCCGGCGGACGTGGACACGACGACGGTGCGGGTGCGCGTCGACAACATGCAGTTGAGCTACCAGGGCAACGATGTCGCGTTCGACCTGCCGACGCTGACCGAGGTCACCCCGCAGCTCGACAAGTCGTTCGGCACGGCCACGGCGGGGCCCGTGTCGTCCACGGACACCGTCGGCGCCGACAGCACGAGCAGCGTCACGTTCACGATCACCAACGCGTCCGACCTGCAGGAGGCGGGCCACCCGGACGGGACCGGCGGCGTGATCGACGGCTGGAAGTTCTCCGACGACCTGCCCGCCGGTGTGACCGTGAACGGCCCGGCGACGACGACGTGCCAGGCGGCCACGATCGCCGCGCCGGTCGGCGGATCCAGCATCGTCGTCACGGACGGGTCGATCGCGTTGGGTGCCGCCAGTTGCACGATCACGGTGCCCGTGAAGGCGACGACGACCAGCACCGCCCCGGCGACGTACAAGAACAACCCGCCCACGCCGGCGACCGTCGACGGCAAGGTGATCGACGTGTTCGGCCTGCTCGCCCCGTCCGAGGCCGACCTGGACGTGCCCTCTCCGGCGTTGACGCTCGTCAAGTCCGCGTCGAAGACTCAGGTGAGCGACGCGGACGAGACGATCGTCTACACGTTCCAGGTCACGAACTCGGGCGACCTGACGGTGTCGGGCATCACGGTGGCCGACCCCGGCCCGATCACCGGCACGGGCACGCTGACGAACGCCGCCGGGACCGCCGCGACCTCGTGCACGCCCACGCCGTCGACGCTGACACCCGGCCAGACCGGCACGTGCACGCTGACGTACACCGTGACCCAGACCGACATCGACGACGAGTACGACCTCGTGAACGTCGCCCAGGCGAGCGGGGTCGACCCGTCGGGCAACACCGTCACGTCCAACCAGGACACGAAGGCCGTCACCGTCGTGCAGCAGCCGGCGCTGCGGCTGGCGAAGGCGGGGTCGACCACGACCGTGTCGGGGGCCGGGAACACCGTGACGTACACGTTCACGGCGACGAACCCCGGCGACACGACGCTCACCGGCGTCACCGTGAACGACCCCGGGCCGGCCGGCGGCACCGGCACCATGAGCGCGACGTCGTGCATTGTCACGCCCTCGACGCTGGGGCCCGACGACTCCGGGACGTGCACGCTGACGTACACCGTGTCGCAGGCCGACATGGACGCGGGCGCCGCCCTGGTCAACACGGCGCAGGCCACTGGGCTCGACCCGGACGACGTGCCCATCTACTCCAACCAGCCGTCGTTCACGGTCACCCCGGTGCGCTCACCCGTGCTCGGCCTGGTGAAGACCGTGGACCCGGACGTGGTGGGACGG
>WQUE01000033.1 GCA_009785885.1 Actinomycetes bacterium | reverse complement strand
CTTTGGGGTACAGCGCTCGGCTGGCGCTGAGCGGCGACTACTCGGTGCCCGTGGGTGGGCACATTTCGCTGTCGCCGACATTGACAACCACCACCAACGGCGTCGCCGCGGCGCCCGTGCCGGTGACAGGTGTCACCTACGCGGTGACGACCGGTGGCGCTGGAGCGCCAGCTGGATTGATCGCGAACGACGTCTTCACGCCGACGACCGCCGGCGCATACGAGATCCAGGCCACGTATACCGATGCCAACGGCACCTACACCGCATCGAAGAACGTGATCGCCACAGCACCGCCCGTCGCACCGGTCATTACCACTTCATCGCTGCCGGACGCCTCGACCGGTTCTTCATACCAGACCACCCTGACTGCCACCGGCGATGATCCGATGGCGTGGAGTCTGGCGGCCGGCGCCTTGCCGGATGGCCTGGCACTCGACCAGGGCACGGGCACGATTTCGGGTACGATCGGCGGCGGCGCCACATCGCCGGCTGGGACGTATCAGATCGTGGTGCAGGCCGCCAACCAGGCCGGCAGCGACATGAAGGCACTGAACCTGACCGTGGTCGACGACACCTGGATCACCGGGCCGACGTCCGTCACGCTGACCAAGGGCTATGGACTGACAGTGGTACCCTTCTCCGCGACGCCAGGGGCCTCGATCTACACCTATACCAGCTCGAATGAACAGAATTTCTACCCATGGGGTTACGACCTGCGAATCGAGCCAGGCCTGCCAGTCGGCACCTATCAGGTCAGACTGATAGCCGAATCGGGGGGGTCCTGGGACACCTTGTATATCACGGTGTACGTGGTCGCTTCGCCTGTGGCTCCATTGCTCAGGGGTCCGTCGGCGATGACATTGCTGGAGGGATACGCGGCTACCTCCAGCGGCGAGTTCACGGCCTCCGGCACGGCCCCGATCGCCGTGACCAAGACCAGTGGATCGAGTGCCATCGTGTGGAATGCGACTACGCAGCGGCTCGACATCGCAGGTGGATTGACGGCGGGTGTCTATCCCGTCGTCATGTCGGCCACCAACGGGGTCGGCTCCTACGACATGCCGTTCACTCTGACTGTCGCCGCCGCACCGCAGCCCACGGTCACGGGCGTAGTGGTTTTGCCGGTGTCGGCCGACGTATGGCAGGGGGATTCCCAGCAGTTCACGGCAGTAGCCACGGGCTTGAACATCGTCCCGCAATCGGTGACGTGGCGTGTGTCCGGCGCGACGAGTTCAGGCACGTCGATCACGCCGGACGGCCTGCTGGCGATCGGCGCGGACGAGACCGCCAGTGTCGTCACGGTGACGGCGACCTCCACGCTGGACACCACCGTGTCGGGCTCTTCCGCCGTGACGGTCGTGCCATCAACGACCCGGTACAGAGTGACGGTGAGGGCCGGCTCCGGCGCGTCCGGAAGCGGCAGCTACACGGAGGGGACGATGGTGTCGATCGACGCCGGTACGCCACCCGCCGGCATGAAGTTCGAGTCTTGGACGTCTGGTGATGTCACCTTCGCGGACTCGTCGAGCGCGTCGACGATGTTCACCATGCCAGTCAAGAACGTGATAGTGGTTGCCACCTGGATGGTGGCGGTACCGACGATCACCACCACCTCGCTGCCGGACTGCCAGATCGACGAGTCGTACCAGCAGCGCTTGGCCGCCACGGGCGACACGCCGATCACCTGGAGCATCGCCGCCGGCAGGCTGCCCGACGGGTTCACGCTGTCGCCGGACGGGGTGATCTCGGGCACCCCGGTGTGGGAAGGAGGCTCGCTGGTCGACACTTACCCAATCACTGTGCAGGCGTCCAACCAAGCCGGTAGCGACACGAAGAGCCTGACGCTTTCGATCGTGGCACCGGCCGACACCCCAACCATCTTTGGGCCGGATTATATCGGCTTGGTGGAGGGATACGGCACCGTCACTATCCCATATGCGGTGGGACCATCGGGCGTCTCCGACACCGCTAGCGTCGACGCTGCGGCTGGCTCCTTGGTGACTTGGTACGCGCACAGTGGGCTGAAGATCGACCCAGGCTTGACAACTGGAAACTACGCCGTGGTGGTGACGGCCGGTTCCGCTCCGGGGCCACAAACACGAATGACTGTTTGGATCGTTGTGACGCCGGTCCCTGTCGCACCCCGGCTTACGGGGCCATTGGCCCAGACGTTATACACCGGTTACGCCGCCACGTCGTCTGCCCGTTTCAATGTATTTTCGGGCACCGGCACGATCGCTGTGACGAAGACCGGCGGCGACGCCGCGATCACGTGGAACGACACAACCCATCGACTCGACATCGCCTCCGGGCTGGCGAACGGCATCTACCCGGTGACGTTGACGGCTTCCAACGGCGTCTCGCCCGACTTTACGACGACATTCATACTGACCGTGGCCAGCCCGCCGGCGCCCACAGTGCTCAGCGTCACGGTGACACCAGCGGCGGCGTCCCCAGCCCCAGGTGACACCACGCAGTTTGCGGCCACCGTGGCGGGCTCGAACGGCCCGGCGTCGGACGTGACCTGGGCAGTGTCCGGCGCGTCCAGCGCTGGCACGTCGATCTCCTCGTCCGGCTTGCTGACACTCGGTTCGGACGAGACGTCCGCTTTGCTGACAGTGACGGCCACTTCGGTCGCCGACACCAC
>WQUE01000032.1 GCA_009785885.1 Actinomycetes bacterium | reverse complement strand
GACCAGACGCGCTACGCCTACCGCCCCGTGGCCGGCGATCACTGGATCGATCTCACCGGCGATGCCGCCCATGACTTGGGCGCCTCCGTCGGCGACACCGTCTCGGTCTTCACCGGGGCCGACCAGCAGCCGCTGCGGCTCGTCGTCCGGGGGCTCTACGCCGTCCGGACCGGCGGCCCGTACGGCGGTCGCACGTCGGCGTCCGTTCTCTTCCCCGCCCAACAGGACGGCGCCGCCGCCTACTACTCGACGCTGTTCAGCGCCGACCCCGCCGACACGCTCACGGCCAGCCTCGCGCGCCCCGAGCTCAGTGCCCTCATGGACGCCAAGGCGCCCGCCGTTGTCACGACGCGCACCGAGTTGCTGGCGGTCGCGAGCGACAACTCGGCGGCCTCCCTGGGGTTGGTGCGTGTGATCGCGACGCTGGCGCTCCTCGGCGGGTTGGCCTTCGCAGCCCGCGAGGCTGACGTGTTTCGCCGACGGTTGGTGGGCGTGCTCGACCCCGTGCACGAGCTAGGTGGGGACGCGCCGCGGCTACTGCGCACGTGGACCCTCGTCGGGCTGTCGCTGGGTGGTGCCGCGGCCTGCGTGGGCGTTCTACTGGGGACCCTCCCGTACGTGGCCGGCCTGCTGAGCCCCACCCTGCCGAACGCGGTCGTCGCGCCCCTCGCCGTCGCGGCCGGCGGTGCCCTTGCGGCGTTCCTTGCGCTGGGGGCCGCCTCGTTCATGCTCTCGGCTCGCCGTTTCGGGGGTGCCCGATGAAGAAGCTCCTTGCCGCCTGGACGACCCTGGGCCGCCACCTCCGGCCGGGTGCGCTGGTGCGCGACGGCGTCCTCCTTGTGGCCATCGGCGCCCTCGCGGCGTTCGCCCTCCTGTACGCCGGACGCCTCCTTTTCGACCGCACCGTCTTCGCGGTGGAGCTGAACTACGCGGCCCAGCAGGCCGGACGGCACACCGGCGGCCTCACCCTCGACACGTTGCCGGGCTACCTGGTGGGGCACCCCCGCGACCCGGGTCCGGTCGACCTCACCTGCGACGCCACAGCGGTGTGGGTCTTCGAGCCGTCGTCGGTGGACGCCGTGGCTCACCTCATGCGCGGCGTGATGCGGCAGGGCGCCGTGTCCGGGGACGGCGTCCTGGTCGATCAGGCGGCCGCGGCGCGTATGGGCGTCCGGCCGGGCGATCGGGTGACGCTGACGCAGATGACGCTGAAGCAGGACGGCACGGAGTCCGTCCTGACCCTGCCGGTGGTGGGCGTCATCGCGCCCTTCCACCCGGTTGAGGACTACGGCAACGGCGGGCTCGTCGTCGTGCCGCGCTCCCTGCTCGGAGAGGCACCGCCGGCGGCGTCCACCACCACCTACTTCCTGGATGCCGTCCCGCCCGGTTCGCAGGCGAAGTGGCGCGACGTCCTCGCCGCCGTCCACGACGACCTCGCAGTCGGGCCCGTGGTGGGCGGGGTGCTGACCATCGGGCTGGCGCTGTGGTGCGCGGGGCTCGCACGGGTGGCGTCCGAGGTGAGGAGTGGGCTGCGGACGCCGCTGAGCCTCCTGGTCGACCTCGGGGCACGTCCGCGGGTCGGCCGGGCATTCGTGGTGGGGCTGGTCGGGGCGCTCGCCCTGGTCGCCGGCGTGGCCGCCGCGCTCGGGGCCCGCAAACTCATCACCGTCTGGACCACCTTCTACCTCACCTCCCAGCAAGTCCTCGCCGTGGGGCTCGCCCTGGCGTTGGCGGCCTTCCTCGTCGCGGCCCTCGTCGTTGCCACGCCCGAACCAAGGAGTTCCTGATGATCCTCGCGCTGAGCGACGTGTCGTTCGCCTTCCGTCAGCGCCGCCGCCGCGTGCAGGTGCTCGACGGCTTCGACCTGTCGGTCGCCCCCGGGGAGCGCGTCGCGCTCCTGGGCGAGTCGGGTTCGGGGAAATCCACGGTCCTCCGGCTGGCGTCCGGGGTGCTGGTGGCGGACGCGGGCACCGTCACCTTGATGGATCACGACCTCGGGCGCGCCTCGGTGGCACAGCGGGCCGCCCTGCGGCTGGCGCACGTGGCGCACATCTACCAGGACTTCCGGCTCTTCGACGCCCTGACCGCTGAAGAAAACGTGGGCTTCGTGCCGCGGTTGTGTGGAGCGTCGGCGTCCGCGGCCCTGGACGACGCGCGGGAGTGTCTGCGCCGCGTGGGCATGGGCCGGCGGCTGCAGCACCGTCCGGGGGAACTGTCGGGCGGTGAGTGCCAGCGTGTCGCGATCGCGCGCGCACTTGTCGCCGGGCCCGACCTGGTGCTGGCCGACGAGCCGACCGGCGCCCTGGACGCCGCCCGGCGTGACGAGATCCTGGACGTCATGTTCTCCGTACTGCCGGACGCCGCGTTCATCCTGGTGACACATGACCCGACGGTCGCCGCGAGGGCGTCCCGGGTGGTGGAGATGCCGGCCATGCCTGGGGCGACCGCCCCGATCAACCCGGGTTCCGTGCGTGCCTCCTGACGCGGGTGCCTGGGGACGTGGGGCTCGGTGCCGACCGGACTCGCGACCGCCCCGGGAGGCCGCGGTTTCGGTTCCTTACCTATGGTAGCTTGGGTAAGGAATGATGTCACCGTGCAAGGAGTGAACATGGCTGTGGCAACCCTGACCTCCAAGGGACAGGTCACGATCCCCG
>WQUE01000031.1 GCA_009785885.1 Actinomycetes bacterium | reverse complement strand
GCGGTACTCGTCGGTGCGGGAGGCGAACGGGTCGGACATGTCGGTGCGGGACGCGCTGCTGCTTATCAACGCGACGCTCGACGCGGTGATCGACGAGCAGGAGGCCGACTTCGACCCGGACACCAGCTTCTGCGTCAAGTGGTACCGCCAGTTCGCCTGGGGCACGGAGCCGTTCGGCGTGGCCGACCAGTTGTCGCGCTCGTCGGGTACGTCGGCGGAGGCGCTGGCGCGTGGCGGCGTCTTCGAGGCGAAGGGCGGCAAGGCCCGGCTGCTGTCCCCGTCCGAACTCGAATCGGCGTGGGACCCGGCCAAGGATGACCGCGTCTCCGTGTGGGAAGCGACGATCCGCCTGGCGGCGATCATGGGCAAGCACGGCCAGGACCAGGTGGCGGCGCTGCTGCCCTCCGTCGGCACCAGAGTGGCGCTCGACCAGGTGAAAGAGCTGGGCTTTCTGCTGTACCACGAGGCCGAACGCAAGGGCAACGCCCAGGACGCCCTACTGTTCAACGGTCTGGTCTCCTCCTGGTCCGACATCGGCGACCAGGCCCGCCGCCTCGCCTCCGCCCGCCCCCGTGCCACCCAGGACGCCTTCGACTTCGGTGGTGCCGCATGAGCGCACAGCCCGTGCCGCGATGCTCGCCCGGCGCGCTGTACCCGTATGGGACAATGGCTCCGGCGGCGCTGGGGAGAGTAGCGAACCCGTCACGACGCTGAGACGATTGGAGCACCACATGCCGATGGACCACCCATCGATCAAGCGACTGGAGGTCAAGAACTTCCGGGTGCTGCGCGATGTGTCATTCGCGGATCTCACCCCGCTGACGGCGCTGTTCGGCGCCAACGGCTCGGGCAAGTCAACGGTCTTCGACGTCTTCGCCTTCCTGAACGACGCCTTCACCAGCGGGCTGCGCAAGGCCTGTGACCTGCGGGGCCGCGTCCAGGACATCCGCAGCAAGGGAAGTACGGGGCCGATCACGCTGGAGCTCCGGTACCGGGAGCCCATCGACGGCAAGACGATCACCTATCACCTGGAGATCGCCGCCGAGAGGACCAGACCGGTCGTCGCCCGGGAGTTCTTGCGCTGGACAACAAGCCAAGGGCCAGGCCATCCGACCCATATCGTCGATTTCCGCGATGGCGCGGGAACGATCTTGGACGCCGAGGCGGGCCCGGTCAGCGAGAGACTGGCCTCGCCGGACCTGCTGGCGGTGTCGGAGCTCGGGGGTCTCAGCCGGTATCCGTACGTCGCCTCACTGCGCACTTTCATCACCGGCTGGTACCTGTCCTACATCAGCGCCGACTCCGCCCGCACAATCCAGTCCGTCGGTCCGGCAGAACGCCTGTCCAGAACGGGGGACGACCTCGCCAATGTGCTGCAGTTCCTGCAGGAGAGCGATCCGGAGCGCCTCCGCTCGATCTTCGCCGCGCTGCGCGATCGCGTGCCGCAACTCGAGGAGCTCAGGGCGGTTCCCCTGGCTGACGGCAGGCTGATGCTCCAACTGAAGGACGTCCCGTTCGACGACCCGATCCTGTCGCGCTTTGCCTCCGACGGAACGCTGAAGCTGCTCGCCTATCTCACGGTCCTGCACGGCGCCGACCTGCCGGCCATCATCGGTATCGAGGAACCGGAGAACCAGCTCCACCCGCGCCTATTGGGCGCCCTCGCCGAAGAGTTCCGGCAGGCATCGTCCAACGCCCAAGTGTTCGTGACCACCCACTCGCCGTACCTGCTCGACGAACTCCGTCCGAAGGAGGTCTGGTTGCTCCACCGAAATCGCGACGGTTTCGCGACGGCGCAACGGGCCAGCGACATCGACCGAGTCACCCGGATGGTGGATGCGGGTGGTCTTCTGGGTGACCTGTGGATGGAGGGTTACTTTCCGCACGGGAACCCCCTGGATTGGGCACGCGAGACGGCCTGACCATGGAACTTCACGTCCTCATGGAGGAACGATCGATGGAGCCGGTGGTACGTCACGTTGTGCGTACCCAGTGGCCCGGACTCAGCTTCATCCCTATCACTTTCCAGGGCAAGCCCGATCTCATGCGGAGGCTGCCCGGACGTCTTGCCGGCTACCGGACGTGGCCCGCCCAGGCCGGGCTCAGGATTGTGGTCTTGGTCGACCGCGACGACGACGACTGCCACAACGTCAAAGCAGCCCTGGAGCGAATGTCGGCGGACGCCCATCTGGCGACGCTCAGCTCGGCGCAGCACGGGCCTGCGATGGTCGCCAACCGCGTCGTCTGCGAGGAACTCGAGGCCTGGTTCTTCGGCGACATGGCAGCGCTGTGTTCGGCCTTTCCCCGCCTGCCGCCGCTCTCGCACAAGTCGGCCTACCGCCACCCGGATGAGATCCGAGGCGGGACGGCGGAGAGGCTGGAGAGGGAACTTCAGGCCGCCGGATACTGCCTCGGTGGGATGGGCAAGCCCTGGGTGGCGGCCCGCGTGGCACCCCACCTGGAGGTCACTCGCAACACCTCGCCCAGCTTCCGAGCGTTCGTCGGTGCGCTCCGGTCCCTTGTCGCGATCCCTGACCCGCCATCACCCGCAGAGGAGGACGGAGAATGGCGTTGAGCAACCGTGACCGGATCAGCCGGGGGTTCGAGTTGTTGGCCGAGGGGCTGGAGGCCCCGGTCGACCAGGTGATGACGAAGGTCTTCAATGGCCGGTC
>WQUE01000030.1 GCA_009785885.1 Actinomycetes bacterium | reverse complement strand
CCGTCCCGGGATGGTGACACCGATCGCCCCCACCCCCACGGCGCCACCGCACAAGACGCCGGGCATGAGCGTCGCCGGCGTCGTCACGTTCATCGCCGTCATGGTCGTGGTCTGGGTCCTCAGGGCGTTCTACGGCGTCGCCTAGCCGTGCCGATTGAGGCATTGATAAGCTCATTCACTCCCGGGTCCGGCTGCAGGCACCACACCGGTAGACTGACCTCCATGGGATCTGCGGGGACCACGGTGTACGTGGCGATGGCCTCGGACATCATCCATGCCGGACACATCAACATCCTGAACGCGGCGGCGGCGCTCGGTGAGGTCACCGTCGGGTTGTTGACGGACGAGGCGATCGCGACCTACAAGCGCCTGCCAGTCCTGGATTTCGCAACCCGCCGCGCCACGCTGGAAAGCTTCCGCCAGGTCACCCGGGTGGTGCCGCAGACGACGCTGTCGTACGCGGAGAACCTCCGTCGGTTGCGTCCCGACTACGTCGTCCATGGTGACGACTGGCGCGTCGGCGTGCAGTCCCAGGCGCGGGCCGAGGTGATCGCGATCCTCGCCGAATGGGGCGGCAAACTCGTCGAGACGCCGTACATGCGCGTCGGCACGGGGTCCGAACTGGACCAGGCGTTGCGTCCGCTCATCAACACGCCGGAGCTGCGCCGCGCCAAGCTGCGCCGCCTCCTGCGGCTGAAACCGTGGGTGCGGGCGATCGAGGCCTCGAACGGGCTGTCGGCACTGATCGTCGAGAACGCCTCGGTCGCCGAGGGACCGACGGTGCGCGAGTTCGACGCCATGTGGGTGTCCAGCCTGTGCGACTCCACGTTCAAGGGCAAGCCCGACATCGAACTGATCGACCTGACGAGCCGCCTCACGACGATCAGCGAGATCATGGAGGTGACGACGAAACCGGTCATCCTCGACGCCGACACGGGCGGCCTGGCCGAGCACTTCGTCTACCACGTCCGCACGCTGGAGCGCATCGGCGTCTCCGCCGTGATCGTGGAGGACAAGGCCGGCCTGAAGCACAACTCCCTGCTGGGCACGTCCGCTCACCAGGTGATGGCGGACGCCGACGAGTTCGCGGAGAAGATCAATGCGGGGAAGAAAGCCCAGGTTGGACGCGATTTCATGATCATCGCCCGGATCGAGAGCCTGATCGCCGGCCGCGGACAGGACGATGCGATGCGCCGTGCCCGCCGCTACCTCGACGCCGGGGCCGACGGCATCATGATCCACTCGAAGGAGCGCTCCGGCGACGACGTCCACGCGTTCCTGGTCGCGTTCCGGGCCGAGTTCCCCGAAACGCCGGTCGCCCTCGTGCCCACCACGTACAACCAGTACACGGAGGCCGAACTGCACGACTGGGGCGCGACCATCATCATCCACGCGAACCATCTGCTGCGCTCGGCATACCCCGCCATGCGGCAGACGGCCCTGGACATCCTGCGGGCGGGACGCAGCCTCGAAGTCGACGACCGGATCATGTCGATCGACGAGGTCCTCGAGCTGATCCCGAACAATTGAGGCTGTCATGACCTCGATCGAGTCGCCCGCCATCGAACCCGCCGCCTTTGCGGAGGCCCTTGCCGGCATCGGTGTCGACGTGTACGCGGGCGTGCCCGACTCGCTGTTGGCGCCCCTCACCGACCACCTCGATGCGACGCTCGACGCCCGGCATTTCTGGATCACCGCCAACGAGGGGAACGCGGTGGGCCTGGCGGCCGGGCACTACCTGGCGACGGGCCGACCGGCCTGCGTCTTCACGCAGAATGCGGGCCTCGGTAACACGGTCAACCCGCTGCTGTCGCTGATGGACGAGGCGGTCTATCGCCTGCCGATGCTGCTCGTCGTCGGCTGGCGCGGCGAGCCCGGCGTGCCCGACGAGCCGCAACACGCCGCCCAGGGCGCACTCACCCTGCCCCTCCTGGAGACGCTGGGGATCGAGTACGCGATCCTCCAGGGGGCGTGCTGGCGTGCCCAGGTCGCCGCGGCGGGTGCCCACCTGATCCGCACGGAACAGCCGTACGCGCTGGTGGTCCGCAAGGGTGCGTTCGCCGCCGCGGATGCCCCGTCCCGGACGTCGCGCTACCCCATGACCCGGGAACAGGCGCTGGCGACGATCCTGGACGGCATCGGCGCGGATGCCGTGGTCGTGGCGACGACGGGCAAGGCTTCCCGGGAGATCTTCGAACTGCGCGAGCGGGCGGGTGCCGGCCACGCGCGCGACTTCCTCACGGTCGGGGCGATGGGTCATGCGTCCTCGATCGCGCTCGGCGTCAGCCTGGGCACGGACGCACCCGTGTGGTGCCTCGATGGCGACGGCTCGTGCCTCATGCACCTGGGGGCGGCGGCCGTCGTCGCGCAGGGCGCCCCCGCAAGCCTGCGGTACGTCGTGATCGACAATGGGGCCCACGAGTCGGTCGGCGGCGCCCCGACGCTGGGTTTCGCCATCGACCTGCCCGCGGTCCTGCGCGGGCTCGGGTTCGCCCCGGTGCGCACCGCCGAGGACCCGGCGGGGCTGGCCGCGGCCGTGGCCGCGCTGCGCGCGGAGGGCGGCGCGCTCGTCGTGTACACCGGCCTGGGCGCCCGTGCCGATCTCGGACGGCCCACGGTGCGCCCCCAGGACAACAAGGCGGCCTTCATGGCCACGCTCGCCGGCCGGCGGAACGCAC
>WQUE01000029.1 GCA_009785885.1 Actinomycetes bacterium | reverse complement strand
ACGACGTCGGAGTACATCTGGATGAAGCGGCGGTACGAGTCCCACGCCCAGCGGGGATTGCCGGACTTGGCGATCAGGGTGTCGACCACGGTCTCGTTGATGCCGAGGTTGAGGATCGTGTCCATCATGCCGGGCATGGAGGCGCGGGCGCCGGAGCGCACGGAGACGAGCAGGGGGTTCTCGGCGTCGCCGAACTTCTTGCCCTGGTCCTTCTCCAGCTTGGCGACGTGCTCCAGGATCTCGGCCTTGATGGCGTCCGAGATCGTCTCGCCGTCGGTGTAGTACTGGGTGCAGGCTTCGGTTGTGATCGTGAAACCCTGGGGGACCGGCATGCCGAGCTTGGTCATCTCGGCGACGTTCGCGCCTTTCCCCCCGAGCAGATTCTTCATGGACGCGTCGCCCTCGATGAAGTCGTAGACGTACTTGTGGGACACAGTTCCTCTTCTCCTCGATGTCAAATGGTCGGGCTTATCCCGGGATGTGACGTGGCACGCGCGTCCGGGCCGGGGTGAGACACCGTGTGGTCGACTTTGCGCGTGGGGCGAATGCCCTTGGGCACCAACTGGCCAACCTCGCCAAGTCTACAGTTTCCGGCGGGTTCATGCCCATCCGGGGGAGGGGGTGGCGCCGGGCCGGCATGTCGGGGCGGGCGGGGTCCGTAGACTGGCGCTCATGACCCGTCCGACATGGGAGGACGTACCGGAGGGCGTGCGCATCGCGGTCGAGGACACCCTGGGCGCCCGGGTGGTCTCGTGGGCGTCCCAGCCGGGCGGTTTCTCCCCGGGAACCGCCGACCGGGTCGTCCTTGCGGACGGACGCCGCGCGTTCGTCAAGGCGGTCGCCGCGGCCGCCAACCCCGACACGATCGGCCTTCACCGTCGGGAGGCCCGGATTCTGGAGACGCTCGACGGCCGCGGCCTGCCGATCGCCCGTCGGCTCGGCGTCGTCGATCGCGGCGATTGGGTGGCGCTTCTCATCGAGGACGTCGCCGGGTACGCACCGACCTGGGCCCGGGGCGAGACCGTCGCCGTGCTCGACGCCTTGCTGAGGCTCCGGGACGGAGCACCCGATGGTGCCGGGCTGCCACGGCTCGCCGACGATGTCGGCCTGCGTATCGATGCGGGCGTGTGGCAAGCCCCGTCGGGGGCGCCGTCGCCGTACGAACCCGGGCTCACGTCCTGGGTCGCCACGCACCGGGACCGGCTCGCCGAGGTGACCCAGGTGGGCCTCGCGGGGCTCGACGGAACCGCCCTCGTCCATGGCGACCTGCGGGCCGACAACGTGCTCATCCGGCCCGATGGCACGGCCTGCCTGATCGACTGGCCGTGGGCCACCGTCGGCTCACGGTGGTTCGACGCGGCGTGCCTGCTGGCGGATGTGATCTATCGCCGGGGCGGGACCGACATCGAGGACCTGCTGGGCTCCCATGCGGCGCTCAGGGACGCGCCGGATGGCCTCATCGCGGGATTCCTGGCGTGCCTGGCCGCGTACTTCACCGCGAACGCGCCGCGTCCGGCGGTCCCGGGCATCCCCGGGTTGCGCGCGTTCCAGCGCGACCTGGGCGCGGCCGTCCTCGGCTGGCTACGCGAACGCCTCTGACCCCACACGAACCGCCGGCGATCCGCCGCCCGGCACCGCGTCGGCGGTGACCTACCCGACGGTCGCCTCGGCGTCCAGCGGGGCCGCGTCGTCCGGAAGCTCCTTGGGCGTGCCGGTGAACGTGAACACCTCGCCGCCGGGCAGCCCGGACGTGTCCTCGGGCGCGTCGACGACCACGATCGACCCGGGCCGCAACTCGCCGTACAGGATGCGTTCGGCGAGCGGGTCCTCGATGTCGCGCTGGATCGCCCGGCGCAACGGCCGGGCGCCGAGCACCGGGTCGAAGCCGCGCTTGGCGATCAGCGCCTTCGCGGGCACGGTCAACTCGATGCCCATGTCGCGGTCGGCCAGGCGCTGCTCCAACTGCTTGATCATCAGGTCGACGATGTGTTCGATGTCGTCCGTGCTCAACTGGTGGAACACGATGATCTCGTCCACGCGGTTCAGGAACTCGGGACGGAAGTGCTGCTTCAGCTCGTCGGTGACCTTCGCCTTCATGCCCTCGTAGCTCGTCGTCTCGTCGCCGGCGCGGGCGAAGCCCAGGCTCACCGACTTCGAGATGTCGCGCGTGCCGAGGTTCGTCGTCATGACGATGACCGTGTTCTTGAAGTCGACCATGCGGCCCTGGGCATCGGTGAGGCGGCCCTCGTCGAGGATCTGCAGCAGCGAGTTGAAGATGTCCGGGTGGGCCTTCTCGATCTCGTCGAACAGCACGACGCTGAACGGCTTCCGGCGCACCTTCTCGGTCAGCTGGCCGCCCTCCTCGTACCCGACGTAGCCCGGCGGGGACCCGAACAGGCGCGAGGCCGTGTGCTTCTCGCTGTACTCGCTCATGTCCAGGGTGATCAGGGCGTCCTCGTCGCCGAACAGGAACTCGGTCAGCGCCTTCGTCAGTTCGGTCTTGCCGACGCCGGACGGGCCGGCGAAGATGAACGAGCCGGACGGGCGCTTCGGGTCCTTCAGGCCGGCGCGGGTGCGCCGGATCGAGCGGGCGAGCGCCTTCACGGCGTCCGTCTGACCGATGTAGCGCTTGCCGATCTCGGCCTCCATCTGGAGCAGCCGCGTCGATTCCTCCTCGGTCAGCTGCGCCACCGGCACGCCGGTCGAGTCGGACAGCACGCGGGCGATCTCCTCCTGGCCGATCACGGCCGGCGTGTCGGACTCGTCCTCGTGCCAGGCGCGCTCCTGCTCGGCGCGCTGTTCCAGCAGATGGGACTCGTCGTCGCGCAACCGCGCGGCGACCTCGAAATCCTGGGCGTCGATCGCGGCCTGCTTCTTCGTCCGGACCTCGCCGATCTGCTCGTCGACGGCCCGCAGGTCGGGCGGCGCCGTCATCCGCTGGATGCGCATGCGGGCGCCGGCCTCGTCGATCAGGTCGATGGCCTTGTCGGGCAGGAAACGGTCCTGCACGTAGCGGTCGGCCAGGTTCGCGGCGGCGACCAGCGCGTCGTCGGTGATCGTGACGCGGTGGTGCGCCTCGTAGCGGTCCCGCAGACCCTTGAGGATGTCGATCGTCAACTGGATCGACGGCTGCTCGACCTGGATCGGCTGGAAGCGACGCTCGAGCGCGGCGTCCTTCTCGATGTGCTTGCGGTATTCGTCCAGCGTCGTCGCACCGACGGTCTGCAACTCGCCCCGGGCGAGCATGGGCTTGAGGATGCTCGCGGCATCGACCGCGCCCTCGGCGGCTCCGGCACCGACGAGCGTGTGGATCTCGTCGATGAACAGCATGATGTCGCCGCGCGTCTTGATCTCCTTGAGCACCTTCTTCAGGCGCTCCTCGAAGTCGCCACGATAGCGTGTGCCCGCGATGAGCGAGCCGAGGTCGAGCGAGTAGACCTGCTTGTCGCGCAGGTTCTCCGGCACGTCGCCGCGCACGATCGCCTGCGCCAGGCCCTCGACGACGGCCGTCTTGCCGACGCCGGGCTGGCCGATGAGCACCGGGTTGTTCTTCGTCCGGCGCGACAGCACCGTCATGACGCGCTGGATCTCCTTCTCGCGTCCGATCACGGGGTCGAGCTTGTGCTCGCGGGCCGCCTGCGTCAGGTTGCGGCCGAACTGGTCCAGGATCGTCGCACCGGTCGTGGACGACGAGGGCCCGCCGCCGACCGCCGCGCCGACCTCGGCCGGCTGGGCGTCCGCCCCGGGGGTCTGCTGGTGGCCCTGCATCAGGTCCATGACGGCCCCGCGGACACGTGACAGGTCGAGGCCCATCTTGATGAGCACCTGGGCGGCGACGCCCTCGCCCTCGCGGATCAGGCCGAGCAGCACGTGCTCCGTCCCGATGTAGCTGTGGTTCATCTGGAGTGCCTCGCGCAGGCTCAACTCCAGCACGCGCTTGGCGCGCGGCGTGAACGGGATGTGCCCGGTCGGGGGCGTCTGCCCCTTGCCCACCAACTCCTCCACCTGCTCGCGCAGCGACTCCAGCGTCAGCCCGAGGCTTTCGAGGGCTTGGGCGGCGACGCCTTCGCCTTCGTGGATCAGGCCGAGCAGGATGTGCTCCGTGCCGATGTAGTTGTTGTTGAGCATCTTGGCTTCGTCCTGGGCCAAGACGATGACCCGGCGGGCCCGGTCGGTGAACCGTTCGAACATCAGACTCCTTGGTTTCCGTTACGCCAGACGGCAGGTGCCGTGGGGCGCGCGGCGTCGTGCCTCCATTCTAGCCCGTCCGGACACCACATCACCGTCCGGGCGGCACGAAAGTTGAGCACACCTGACGCAACAATGGGCGGAACCGGAACATTCCGGCCCCGCCCATCGTGGTCCGAGCGCGGGATCAGGCGCCGTGCGCCGCGGAGTAGGCGTTGCGGATCTCGGCCGAGATGCGCCCGCGATCGCTCACGGTGTAGCCGTTGGCGTTCGCCCAGGCGCGGATCTCGCCGAGCGGGGTGCCCGTGTTCTTGACGGCGCGCGCATTGCGGCGACCGCTGATGCGCCGGCCGTGGCCGATCCACCACGTGAACCCGTCACGCAGCTGGGCGGCGTGCTCGCCGTTCAGGTCGATCTCGTACGTGACGCCGTCCAGGCTGAACGTCACCGTCTCATCGGCGGCGCTGCCGTCGATATCGTCTACCAGGATTGTCTTCACTCGCTTGGCCATGGTTCTCCTCTGTGTGGAAAGATTGGATCGGGTTACCGGGTCGGCACCACAAATGCCAACAACGATTCTAGGCCATCGGGGCGGCAAGTCCAAGCCGACCCGTCGGATTTTCGTCCGGCATTTTGCGTCAGTGCTGTCCCTGCCATTGGGCGGATGCCGGGATGGCACGGTGCGGGGGGGTGCGGACGGCGGCGCGGGCGGCGCAATCCGTCCCAATCGGCGTCCGGGATCGTGGTCCGATGCCGATATGCCGGGTTCATCGACGGGCGAACATTTCCCACGCGATGTGGGCGTCCACGCCGAGGCATGTGTCCAGTGCGGTGGCGGATGCCCCCGTCCGCCGCGGGTGGTCGTGCCTAGAGCGAAATCCGCACGTCCGGCAGGAGCGTGAGCCCGGACGTGTCGATGCCCCGGAGGATGTCGGCGACTCGTCCTTGCGGCAGTTGCGCATCCGGCTCGACATCGAGCCACGGTGCAAGCACAAACGCGCGCCGGGACGCCTCGGGATGGGGCAGCCGCAATTCGGGGGTGTCGCTGGTTCGTCTGCCGACCTTGACGAGGTCGATATCGAGGGTGCGGGGTCCGTGGGGGATCGTGCGGACGCGCCCGTACGCCTCCTCGATCGCCAGGGCCCGCTGCAACAGTGTCATCGGTTCCAGTGTCGTTTCCGCGAGGACGACAAGGTTGTAGAAATCGGGTTGTGCCGGGGCGTCGACGGGAACGGTCCGGTACACGGGCGACACCGCCACGATCGTGAGATTGGGTGTCTCGGCGAGGCGGTCGACGGCGTCCTGGAGCAATTGCAGGCTGTCGCCCTGGTTGGACCCGATACTGAATACGACATCGCTCTGGGGGCGGAGGTTGCCCAGGGTGTCGCTGTCAATGGGATAGCCGGTGTTCATCGTTGCCTCTCGATCGGGGGTGGTGCGGCCGGTGCGGTCCGCGTCAGCTCCACGCTGACATCGGTGAAGTCGACACCGAGCGGGGCGTCGGGTTTGTGCACGCGGACCGTGATGCGGTGGACGCGGTCGGTCGTGACGAGATCATCGGCGATGCGCGCCGCCAGTGTTTCAATCAATTGGCAGGGCTCGCCCCCGACGTGGTCGACGATCCGACGCGCGAGCGCCGCATAGTCCAGCGTCGCCGCGAGGTCGTCGTGGTCCGGGGCGTCGACGTCTGCGATGACGTCGACGACGAAGATCTGGCCCAACGCGCGCTCCTCGGGCAGGACGCCATGGAAACCGCGCGCCCGCAACCCGGTCAGGGTGAGACGGGCGGTCGGGGACAACGCCATGGGACCCTCCTTCGGCAGATCGCGAAACGCCGCGACGAACCGGGGATGACGCCGCCATGGGCGCTGTCGCGTGGCATGAACCGCCTTCTAGGCTACAGGATGACGCGCGCGGCGAGTCGGGCGGGGGCCCTCACCGGAGCCAAGCCCGCGTGATTGCGGGCTCGTGCACCCGTACGGCCCAGACGCCGCGGCGGGCGGCCCACGCGCAGACGGCAGCCGTGGCCGCGTCCAGGCGCTCCTGGCCGGCGGCCGGCAGCGTCTCGCCTGCGGTGTGGTCGCACCCTTGCAGGGCCCACGTGATGAACCGCTTGCGGCTCGGGCCGATCACGACGCGGTGTCCCAGGCTCGTGAACGCCTCCAGGCGGGCCAGGGCGGCCCAGTCCTGCTCGGCGGACGTGCCGAAACCCAGCCCAGGGTCCAGGATGAGCCGCTCCGGGGCGATCCCGCACGCCAGGCAGGCGTCGCGCCGGGCGAGGAGTTCGTCGCGCAGTGCCATGACGGGGTCCGCCGTGCCCGCGGGCACCACCTGCGAGCGCTGGCAGATGTAGTCGACGCCCGTTTCGGCGATGAGCGGCAGCATGGCGGGATCGTCCAGGCCGCCGCTGACGTCGTTCACCAGACCGGCGCCGGCGTCGATCGCGGCACGGGCGATCGCGGCACGACGGGTGTCGACGCTGAGCGTGACCGGGAGCCCGGCCGCGGCCAACCCCGCGATGGCCGGGATCACGCGGGCGCGTTCCTCGTCCGGATCGATCCGTCCCGCTCCGGGACGGCTGGACTCGCCGCCGACGTCGATGATGGACGCCCCGTGCGCGGCCAGGGTCCGTCCGCGGGCGACGGCCGCCTCGGGCGTGGCCCAGCGTCCCCCGTCACTGAAGGAGTCGGGCGTGACGTTGAGGATTCCCATCAGGACGATCGCCGGCCCGGCCGCGGGTGCGCTCATCCCCGCCCCATGATGAGGCTCATCGCCTCGGCGCGTGTGGCCGGCCGGCGCAGCAGGCCGCGGACGGCGGATGTCACGGTCCGGGAGCCGGGCTTGTGCACGCCGCGCATCGTCATGCAGAGGTGCTCGCACTCCACGACGACCAGCACGCCGCGCGCCCCGAGGTGGTCGACGAGCGCGTCGGCGACCTGCGTCGTCAGTCGCTCCTGGACCTGGGGGCGCCGCGCGTACACGTCGACGAGCCGGGCCAGCTTGGACAGTCCCGTGATGCGTCCGCTGTCGGGCGGGATGTAGGCGACGTGGGCCACGCCGTGGAACGGCAGCAGGTGGTGCTCGCACATGCTGTGGACCTCGATGTCGCGCACCAGGACCATCTCGTCGTGGGAGGCGTTGAAGGTGACGCCGAGGATCTCGGCGGGATCCTCGTCCATGCCCGCGAAGATCTCCTCGCACGCCCGGGCGACGCGGGCGGGGGTGTCGCGCAGGCCTTCCCGGTCCGGGTCCTCCCCGATGCCCGCCAACAGTTCCCGCACGGCGCGCTCGATCCGGGGCGCATCGATCCGACGCGGGGCGGTGGGGTCAGGGCCTGGGCCGACGCGCACGATTGCCTCCGATCTGTCGGTGTGCCTCGTCAGTCTACGGGCGGACGTGGTGCGTACGGGACTTGCGCGCTCACAAGCGCGGCGGAGACAATGGCCGGGGAGGCACGAGGAAGAGGCCGGGGCGTGGGCCCGGCCGTTCCCCCGGTGCCGGCAAGGGAGAATCCATGACGAATCGGCTCCGGTCGCTGGTCGTGGTCGTGCTCCTGCTCGGGGCCCTCACCGGCTGCACGCCACGGAGC
>WQUE01000028.1 GCA_009785885.1 Actinomycetes bacterium | reverse complement strand
GACGTCGGCCCCGGCCAGCAGGTCAAGTTCGGGGAAGTCCTGGCGACGTTCGACGCCTAGGCTTCCGCGTTCGTTCAGCGGTCCCGGCGCAATCCTTGACCCCCGTTGCGCCGAGACCGCTGAACGTTGACCGCTCAGGCCCGTTGCCGCTCGGGAGTGCCCGCGTGGCGGCGGACCATTTTGTCGACCACGGACGTCGACCACGGACAAAGAGGTAGTTCATGAAGATCGCTTTCCTCGGGCTGGGACGGATGGGGCGCATCCTCGCGTCGCACCTGGTGGACGCCGGGCACACGGTGACCGTCTGGAACCGGTCCCCCGGTCCGGCCGACCCGTTGGCGACGGCGGGCGCCACCGTGGCGGACATGCCCGGGGCGGCCATCGGCGACGCCGAGGTGGTGTGCACGTGCCTGTTCGGACCCGCCGCCGTGAGACAGATCGTCCTCGACGCGGCACTGCCCATCCCCAGCGGAGCGGTGTGGGTCGACATGACGACGATTGGGCCGCGCGACGCCGACGCGGCGACCGCCTGGGCCGACGCGCGTGGGGTGGCGTTCATTCACTCGCCCGTGCTCGGCTCGCTGGGGCCGGCGAAGGCGAAAGATCTCGGTGTTCTGATCGGGGGCACGGACGCCGCGGCCCGGGCGACGGCCCGGCAGGTGGTGAGCGTCTGGGCCGATCCGGAGCGGATCATCGAGTACGACACCGCCGCGAAGGCGGCCGTCGGCAAGCTGGTCGTGAACTCGTCGCTGGCCATCGGCTACCTGGGGCTCCTGGAAGCCGTCCAGGTGGGCCGGGCGGGCGGGCTGTCGACCGCCGAGACCCTCGCCCTGACCGGCCTGCCCAAGACCCCCTTCAGCATCATCACCGGCATGAAGGGCACGCCGCTGCGCACCGGTGACTATTCGGCCACGCAGTTCAGCGCCAACCTGCTCGCCAAGGACGTCGACCTCATGCTGTCGGTCGCCCCGCGCCGTCCGCTGCCGGCTCTCCGGGCGGCATTCGCGGCGCTGGAGCACGCCCGCCGTGCCGGTCTCGGCGAGTCCGACTTCTCGGCGATGGCGTTCGACGCCGACGTGGCCGAAACGGGCTAGCGGACGGTGAACCCGGCCTCGGCGAGCGCTCGTTTCGCGTCGGCGACGGTGATCGTCCCGTAGTGGAAGACGCTGGCGCCGAGCACCGCATCCGCGCCGGCACCGGCCGCCTTGGCGAAGTCCTCCGCGCACCCGGCACCCCCGGAGGCGATCAGCGGCACGTCGACAACAGCCCGCACCGCCTCGATCATCTCCAGATCGAAACCGTCGGTTGTGCCGTCGGCGTCCATCGAGTTCAGCAGCACCTCCCCGACGCCCAGGTCGGCCGCCTGCCGCACCCAGGCGAGCGCGTCCAGACCGGCTGGGCGCGTGCCTCCGTGCGTCGTGACGCCGAACCCGGACGGCTGGGCTGCCTCGCGGCGGGCGTCGAGGCTCAGCACGAGCACCTGGCTGCCGAACCTGGCCGCGATCTCACCGATCAGTTCCGGACGCCCGATCGCCGCGGTGTTCACGCCCACCTTGTCGGCGCCGCAGCGCAGCAGGTCGTCGACGTCCTGGACGCTGCGCACACCCCCGCCCACAGTCAGCGGGATCGACACCGTCTGGGCGCACGCCCGCACCATGTCGCGGGTCGTCGCACGCCCCTCCGGGCTCGCGGAGATGTCGAGAAAGGTCAGTTCGTCGGCGCCCTGCGCGTCGTAGGCGGCGGCCAGTTCGACCGGATCGCCGACATCGCGCAGGCCGGCGAAATGAACACCCTTGACGACGCGCCCTCCGGCGACGTCCAGGCAGGGGATGACACGAATGGCGACACTCATGGCCCCCAGCCTAGCGCGGTGTGTCAGGCGTCCTTCACGGCCTCGTAGAAGCAGGCCTTCGGCGAGACGATCTTGCCCTGCTTCTTCAGTTCCTTGAACGCCTTGTCGACTTCAGCCCGCTCCAGGCCCGTCACCTCGACCACCTGGGCGGCCTTGAGCGGCTTGTCCGAACTCGCGAGCGCGGCGAGCACCTGCTCCGTGGACATCGGGATCCTTCCTCGCGACGACGCACCGCCACGGCTTTCGCGGCCGGCCCCGTCGCCTGGTCCACGTTAGTGTCATCCGCCATGGGGGTTCCACCCGGCCCTCGCCGTCCCGTCCGGCGACCTCGGCGTCACCCTCCCCCCAGCAGAGGTGCCCTGCGGGATGCGTACGACCAGTTCCCCTGGTCGTCCATCGAATCCGGGCATCTGGACCTGGATCACACGAAACCCTGGCAGCCGGGGGTGGCGGGCCAGACCAGCCCGGACAATCTCGCACGCCTGTCCCGGCGGGCCCACCGGGTGAAAACCCTCGCCGGCTGGCGCCTCGAACGAGGCCCCACCGCCGATCTGATCTGGCACACCGGCGCCGGGCAGGTCGTCCGGGTCGACCTCACCGGCACCCACCGACTACCACCCGGCCAGGAATGGCCCGAACCGGCACGACGAGCCGGCCCGCGTCACCCCTCGCTGCCCGACGCCAGCAGTTCGGCCTGCTCGAGGACGCGCTCCACGGCTTTGGCTTCCTTGTCGGGCGGGTACTTGTACCTGGCGAGGAGCCGCTTGATCCGGGCACGCATGCGGGCACGGACGGACTCCTTCAGGTTCCAGTCGATGGTCACGGACATGCGCA
>WQUE01000027.1 GCA_009785885.1 Actinomycetes bacterium | reverse complement strand
GTGCTCGCCCCCGCCTTCCAGGCGGACACCGGCATCAGGGTCAAGACCGTCAGCGGAGCGACCGGCGACCTGTATGCCCGCATCCGGGACGAGGCGGCATCCCCGTCGGGTGATGTGATGTTCGGCGGCGACGTGTCCCAGGCGTTGGCGCAGGCCACGCTGTGGGAACCGTACGTGGCCGCGGACGACGCCGCGATGACGTCCCTGGGCAGGAACGTCGGCGGTGTCGCGACGCCGTTCCAGGCCGACGGCTCGGTCCTCCTCGTCAACGCGGACCGCGGTCGGGGATTGCGGATCGAAGGGTACGCGGACCTGCTCAATCCGGTGCTGAAGGGGCGGATCGCCCTCGGCGACCCGGCGACGTCGTCGGCCGCATTCGCCCAGGTGACCACGATGGTGGCGGCGATGGGCACGCCCGCGTCCACCGGCTTTGGGAGCGACGCGGGGTGGGACTACGTCCAGCAGCTGCTGCCGCAGGGCGGCGGCGCGGTGGCCGCATCGCCGGCCGAGGTCGCCTTCAACGTGGTGAACGGGACGGACACCGTGGGGCTGGTCTCCGAGTCCCGTGCCCAATCGCAGTTGCTGGTGGGCCTGCCGGTGAAGATCGTCTATCCGCGGGAGGGCACCGTCTTCCTCCCGGCCTGCGCCCAGATCATCAAGGGCGCCCCACACGCGGAGCAGGCCAGGGCGTTCCTCGACTGGATCCAGTCCGAACCGGCCCAGCGACTCATCGCCGACGCGACCAGTGCCCGTCCGGTCCGGGCGGGGATCGTGCGCGAGAAGACGCCGGCGCTGGGGCTCATCACGACATTGCCGGAGGACATCGCGCTCGTGGCGGCCAACCGTGACGCCATCCTGGCGCGCTACCGGGACGCCCTGAGCGCCGCCGGCTGAGGCCGGCGCTCGGCAGGCGATCCCCGGCGGGCCGGGCCGATATCATGCTCCCATGACGGGAATCACGTGGCTGGCGGCGTGGCCGGCCGAGGCTGGTGCCGAGCGGGCGGCGGCGGGGTTCGAGCGCGCGTTCTACGCGGCGCCGACGGGCGTGTGGGCCGCGCCGGGGCGGGTCAACATCATTGGGGAGCACGTCGACTACAACGGCGGGCGCTGCCTGCCGATGGCGCTGCCGCACCGGACGTACGTGGCATTGCGCCCGCGGATGGACGGCATCGTCCGGTGTGAGTCGGCGCAGATCGACGGGCGCTGGCAGGCCAGCCTGCACGGGGTCGCCCCCGGCACGGTCTCGGGCTGGGGCACCTACGCCGCCGGGGTCGCCTGGGCGTTGCGCCTCGCCGGCGCGCACGTCCGCGGGTTCGACGCGTACATCGACTCGTGCGTGCCGTTCGGGGCGGGCCTGTCGAGTTCCGCCGCGCTGGAGGGCGCGGTGGCCGTCGCGCTGGACGAGGTCACCGGGTGGGGTTGGGCGGACGACGACGCGGGACGGACGCAACTCGCGGCGGCGTGCGTCCGGGCCGAGAACCAGATCGCGGGCGCGCCGACCGGCGGCATGGACCAGGCGGTCGCGCTGCGCGCCCAGGCCGGATGTGCGCTGCTCCTGGACAGCCGCGACGGTGCGGCCGAACAGGTGCCGTTCGACCTGGCGGCACAGGGTCTGGCGATCGTCGTGATCGACACCCGGGCGCGCCACGCCAATGCCGACGGCCAGTACGGGGCGCGCCGGGCCGCGTGCGAACAGGCCGCGAGGTTGCTGGGCGTCGCCAGCCTGCGCGAGATCGCCGACACGGGGGAACGGGAGGCGGCCCTGGCCACGCTGACCGCCGCCGGCCGGCGCGACCTGGTGCCGCCGGTGCAGCACGTGCTCGGCGAGATGGCCCGGACGGATGCGTTCACGCGCCTGCTCCGGCAGGGCCGGCTGGACGCGGCGGGACCGCTGCTGCGCGCCTCGCACCTGTCCCTGCGCGACAACTACCGCGTCAGCTGCCCGGAGCTGGATGCGGCCGTGGAAGCGGCGCTGGGTGCGGGCGCGCTCGGGGCCCGCATGATCGGCGGCGGTTTCGGCGGGTCGGCGATCGCGCTGGTGCGTGCCGGGCAGGCCGGTGCCGTCGCCGACGCGGTCGCCGCCGCGTTCGCCGGCGCCGGCTTCGATCCGCCGGCGTTCCTGGAGGCGCTGCCGTCGTCCGGGGCGTCCCGGGTCGCCTGACGGGGCCTCGCGGACGAGCGTCCTGGAGGCCCGCTCCGGAAGGGCGAGGGGTTTGGCTGGGCCGAGACGCGGCGGGCGGGGCCGGCCGGGCGGGTGGCCGTCACGGCCGGCGTCGACCCGGGGGATGAAACACCACGAGGCAAGCCTGTCATGAGTCACAGCCCTTGTGAGGGGGCTGGACAAGCTTCTGATCACGCCATCGTGATGGGCCGGGCCGGCGCCGGCCTCCCCGCCCTGGCGGACAAGTCCGTGGCAGCACACGCGCTTCCGCGGTGAGGCAACACCTGAGTCACGTCAGGACAGGGGAAGGCCGACACCAACCCTGCCGGCCAGCCCCAGGCCAGCCACCAGCCTTACAGGCAATACCTCCCGGCGAGAGCCTCGGCGGCGTGTTTTGCCCATTGTTGGGCATCGAAGCCCCCGGATCGGTGAGGCGAAGATGGGCAATTCTCCCCTGTCCCCTCGGCGGCGGGGGTGTATTGCCATGTTCTCGCGAACACGCCACGCGTGCCGCACCGCCATGGCGTCCGGCACGG
>WQUE01000026.1 GCA_009785885.1 Actinomycetes bacterium | reverse complement strand
GCGATGGCGACCCCGCGCGAGCGCGACGGCGTGACCGAGCAGCAGGAGGGCTTCTTCGACCTCACCGCGGTGGACTTCGCGCTGGCCCGCGACCCGGGACGGACGCTGTCCATGCAGCAGATCTACGGCCTCGGCCCGACGGCCCACACCCAGAACCTGAAGCAGCCGGACGTGCTCATGCTCGCCCACCTGCTGCCCGAGCTGTTCACGCCCGAGCAGTTCCTCGCCAACTACCGCTACTACGACCCCCGCACCGACCACGAGCTCGGCTCCAGCCTCGGGCCGTCCATCAGCGCCATCATCGCTTGTCGGGCGGGGGATCCGACGGCCGCCCTGACGCACTTCCGCCGCGCCGCCCAGGCCGACCTCGTCGACGTCCGCGGCAACGCCCGCGACGGCATCCACGGCGCCTCCGCCGGGGGACTGTGGCAGGCAGTCGTGTTCGGCTTCGCCGGCCTGCGGATCGACGACGACGGCTGGCACACCGCCCCCGCCCTGCCGCCTGGCTGGACCCGCGTCGCCTTCTCCTTCCTCTGGCGCGGCGAGCGCCAGGACGTCGTTGTCCGGGCCTCGGATGCCTGAGCCTGCGGGACACGGGGACGGTTCCGGCGTCCCGCAGCCTGCGCCGCAGCCGCTGCTCCACGACGCCAGCGTCCAGCTCGCCGCCCCGACGCAGGCCTGGTCGCGCCGGGACGGCGACATGGGCGCGGCGCCGATCGACGGCGTGTACCACTGCGACACGCGGGTCCTCGACCGTCTCGACCTGCTGGTCGACGGAGTCACCCCCGAGTTCCTCGCTGAGGCACGGATCACGGCCGGGGAGACGGTCTTCCTCACGCTCGCACGCGGACGGCCCGGCGAGGGCGCCGACCCTCGGCTACGACTCAGCCGGCGCCGCCGCGTCCGTCCCGGACTCGTGGAGGAGACCATCCGTCTCGATTCGGCCCTCCCGCAGCCGTACCGTGGTGAGCTAAGCCTGGCCGTCCACCTGGACGCCACATCGATCGTCGCGCTCAAGTCCGGCTTCCTCGCGACGCACGACGTCGAGATCACCGGCACAGGCGACACCGTCACCTGGAGTCGCGACGCGGTAAGCGCGAGCCTGACGGCGCCCGGGGCGACCCTCTCCCGCGACGGACAGACCGTCACGCTCCGCTGGGCCGTCGACCTCCCCGCCGGCGGGACGACGGAGGTCGGCTGGCACCTCACCGCAGCGCACGCCACGGCCGTCCTGGAGGCTCCCCGGGACGACCCCGGCTGGGCCGTCGACCGCGTCCCCACCGCGAGCCCGGACCTGCGCCGGTGGATCACCCGGTCGCTGGATGACCTCGCGTCGCTCCGGCTCACCCCGCGCGGCCGGACCGAGGCCATCTTGGGCGCGGGCGCCCCGTGGTTCCTCACGCTGTTCGGCCGCGACAGCCTGATCACGGCGCTGTTCCTGCTGCCGTTCGACCCGCGCGTGGCCCTCGACACCCTGCACGTCCTCGCCGGCTTCCAGGGCACCCGCGTCGACCCCGTGACCGGCGAGCAGCCCGGCAAGATCCCCCACGAGCTGCGCAACGTGTCCGCCGACGTCACCTTCGGCCTGCCGCCGCTCTACTACGGCACGATCGACGCCACGCCGCTGTGGCTCGTGCTGCTCCACGAGACGTGGCGGGCCGGGGTCGGCGACGACGCCGTCCGTCCGCTGCTCGGCGCCGCCCACGCCGCGCTCGCCTGGATGCGCGACGATGGCGCCGGCAACGACGGCTTCATCCGCTACCAGGGTGACGGGCACGGCCTCGCCAACCAGGGCTGGAAGGACTCGGGGGACGCGATCCGCTGGCACGACGGCTCGCTGGCCCACCCCCCGATCGCGCTGCCGGAGGTGCAGGCGTACGCCTACCGGGCCGCGCTCGGCGGGGCCGAACTCCTGGAGCACTTCGGGCCGGACGACCCCGCCCCGTGGCGCGCGTGGGCCGCGGCGCTGAAGGCCCGGTTTCGCGCGCGCTTCTGGATCGACGATCCCGCCGGGGCCTACCCGGCGCTCGCGCTGGACGGCGCCGGACGCCCGGTCGACGCCGTCGCCAGCAACATGGGACACCTCCTCGGCTCGGGGCTCGTGGACGCAGGCGAGGCCCGCCTCATCGCCGACCGCCTCATCGGGGGCGGCCTCAACTCCGGCTTCGGCCTGCGCACGCTGTCCCGGGACGAGGCCGCGTACTGGCCGCTCGGCTATCACATCGGCTCCGTCTGGCCCCACGACACCACCATCGCCGTCCTCGGCCTGGTGAAGGAGGGCCTGCCGGACCACGCCCGCGTCCTGGCCGACGGGCTCGCCCGCGCCGCCCGCGGCTTCGACTGGCAACTCCCCGAGCTGTGGAGCGGCGACGGGACGGACGTCACGCCCCGCCCCGTGCCCTACCCCGCCGCCTGCCACCCCCTCACCTGGGCCGCCGCCGCCCCCCTCGCCCTCGCCTACGCCCTGCCCGGCTGGCCCTGCGACGCGTAGGGCTCTGGGCCCCTGGCCCGTTGGGGTTGATTGTCCGGCCACCGAGCCCCCTGTTGCGATGCGCTCCAGACAAGACTTGGCTGTCGACGGCAATGGGTGGAGAGCGATGCCATCAGCCACCCACCTGCTCGACCGGATCAAAGAGGCAACCGCTAGCACGGACGAGCACCGGGCCGATCCAGGCTCTCCCGCGCGAGTTGTCCACACCC
>WQUE01000025.1 GCA_009785885.1 Actinomycetes bacterium | reverse complement strand
TCCTGCAGCGAGTACGCGAGCTGCTCGGCCGCGATCTCCTTGAACGTGAGGTTCTTCGGGTTGGTCGCGATGTCGAGCAGCGTCGGGTCCTTGTCACCGGTGTTCGCCAGCGTGATCAGGCCCTTCGACGCGAGCAGCTTCAGCGCCCGTCCCTGGTTCGCCGGGTCGTTCGGCACGCCGACGACGCCCTTGGCGGGCACCGCGTCCAGGCTCGTGACCTTCTTGGAGTAGATGCCGATGGGCTCGATGTGGATGCCGGGGTAGGCGAAGAAGTCGTACTTGAACTCCGCCTCCTGGGCCGTCAGGTACGGGATGTGCTGGAAGTAGTTGGCGTCGAGCGAGCCGTCGGCCAGCGCCTTGTTCGGCAGGACGTAGTCGTTGTACTCCTTGATGTCCAGCTTGAGGCCCGCCGCGGCGGCGAGGTTGTCCTGGACGAACTGGAGGATCTGGGCGTGCGGCACGGCCGTCGCGCCGACGATGATCGTCGTCAGCGCGGCCGGAGCCGAGCTGGACGGCGCCGCCGTGGAGCTGGTCGGCGCCGCCGTCGAGGTGGGTGCCGAGGTGGTGCTGGTGGCACCTCCGCCCGCCGACGAGGTGGTCGAGGTGGTGGTGCCGCAGGCCGACAGGGTCGCGGCCGCCACGACGATCACCGCCGTGGTGAGGAGCTTGGTGTGACGCATGAGTTGGATCCTTTTCTGTATCGATGTGTCGTTGTGATCAGGTGTGTTGGACAAGGAATCGGTGGTGCCGATGGGTTAGCGGGTGTGGTCGAGTAGCCGGACGAGTCCGTCCCCGATCACCTGGAACAGTTGGACGATGGCCACGGCGGCGATGACGACGAACAGCATGACGTCGAGCATGTAGCGCGAGTACCCGTAGTTGTAGAGCAGAGCACCCAGGCCCTCGCCGCCGACGGTGCCCGTGATCATCGAGTAGCCGGTCAGGGTGGTGACCGTCACGGTCGCCGCCGCCACGAGGGCGGGCAGCGACTCGCGCACGAGTACGTCGATCGCGACGCGTGTCTTGCTGGCCCCCACCATGAGCGCGGCCTCCACCTTTCCGGGGCTGACGGCGAACAGGGCGTTCTCCACGAGACGGGCGTAGAACGGGATGGCACCGATGGACAGCGGGAGGATCTCGGCGTACCACCCGAGGGTGGTGCCCATGACCGCCCGCGTCACCGGCAGCAGCAGGATGAGCAGCGCGATGAACGGGATAGCCCGTCCCAGGCTGACGATCAGCGACAGGATGCCGTGCGCCCACTTCAGGGGCCGCAGCCCGGTGGGGCTGACGACGTACGCGAGCAGGCCCAGCGGCAGCCCGATGACGATGGCGATGAGCGCGGAGATGCCGGCCTGGCCGAGCGTCTGCCAGATGGCGCTCCAGCCGTAGCTCACGATCACGCGGTTGATCTCCCAGCCGAGGATGTTCACTGCCGGTACCCCCCTTCGCCCTCGGTGGCGTCCTCGTCCCACGTGGTGTACTCGCCGCCGAGCGTGGTCTGCACCGGCTCGACGTAGATGTTCGCCTCGCGGAGCCGATTGATCACGGCCTCCCGGTTGCCGGCGCGGACGTCGAGCTGGAAGCGCCCCACCCGGTCGCCCGCGACGGTCTCGATCGTGCCGGTCTGGATGTGGGCGCCGTCCCCGATGTCGGTGAGCAGGCGCAGCACCTTGGCGATGGAATGATCACGCGAGCTGAACGTCAGCTCGAGTTGGGCCCGCTCCGTCCCCACCGGACTCTCGGCCAGCGGGATGAGTGAGCGCGACAGCTGGCTGCCGTGGTCGGCGACGACGTCCCCGAGCGGACCCGACTGGACGATCTTGCCCTTGCGGAGCAGCGATACGGAGTCGCACACCTGGCGCACGACGGACATCTCGTGCGTGATGATCAATACGGTGATGCCGAGGCGATCACGGACCTGCTTGATCAATTCGAGGATGTTGCGGGTGGTGTCCCAGTCGAGCGCCGAGCTCGGCTCGTCGCACAGCAGCACGGACGGATCGGCGGCGAGGGCCCGGGCGATCCCGACCCGCTGGCGTTGTCCGCCGGACAGGTGCGCCGGGTAGGCGCTCGCCCGCGCCTTCAGGCCGACCAGGTCGAGCAGTTGCTCGGCGCGTTCATTCGCCTCGCGCCGGTTCTCACCGGCGATCCGCAGCGGGTAGGCCACGTTGGCCAGCGCCGTGCGGGCGTCGAGCAGGTTCACGTCCTGGAAGACCATGCCGATGCGGCGCCGCTGGCGGCGCAGCTCGTTCGCCGACAGCCCCACCATCTCCTGGCCGTCGATGACGATGCTGCCCGTATCGGGCGGCTCCAGGCCCGTGAGGCAGCGGATGAGCGTGCTTTTGCCCGCTCCCGACGGGCCCACGATGCCGTGGATGACGCCATCGGCCACGGACAGGTCGATGCCGTCGAGCGCGGTCACCGAGCCGTCGGACGCCCGGTAGACCTTGCGCAGGTTGGTCAGGGTGATCATCAGTGCCTTATCGGAGTGCGAATGCGGATGGTTCGGTGGTCATGCGCGACCGACAGGTTACCTGGGCGCACTCCTCCGGTACGGATGAGTCCTTTGCCGGGCACGAACGCACTGATGCGTCCGCTGCGCCACCCGTCAGCCGCGCGACGGCATTCGCCCCGGCATTCGGCGCGCGGGAGCCACGCTCACCAGTGCGCGCTGCGGGACGATCATGGGCTCGATACTAGC
>WQUE01000024.1 GCA_009785885.1 Actinomycetes bacterium | reverse complement strand
TGCTCCTCGGCCGCGACGATGTAGAGCGCCAGGATCGGCAGCACCGCGCCGTTCATGGTCATGGACACGCTCATCTGGTCCAGCGGGATGCCGTCGAACAACTGGCGCATGTCGAGGATCGAGCTGACGGCCACACCGGCCATTCCGACATCGCCCGGCACACGGGGATTGTCGGAGTCGTAGCCACGGTGGGTCGGCAGGTCGAACGCGATGGACAGGCCCTTCTGGCCGGACGCGAGGTTGCGGCGGTAGAAGGCGTTGGACTCCTCGGCGGTAGAGAACCCGGCGTACTGCCGGATCGTCCACGGCTGGGTGACATACATCACCGGATAGGGGCCGCGCAGGAACGGGACCAGGCTGGGATAGGTCTTCAGGAAGTCCAGTCCGGCGAGGTCGGCGTCGGTGTACAGCGGCTTGACATCGATCTGCTCGGGGGTGTGCCACCGACCCGAGAGCGAAGGCGCGCTCTGGCCGGCAGGCGGGGCGCACGAGCCCAGATCGACATGTGCGAACGATGGAACCTTGGTCACTTGTCTACCCCCAGTCGGTCGAGCGTGTCGGAGAGGAAGGCGACGACATCCATGCCGTCATAGATCTCCACATCGATGAGCTTGTCGGCCTCATCCGAGCCGGTCTCGGTCTTCCGTCCGGCGAGGCACACACACGCCACCCCGGCGTCCTTGAGCGCCTTGGCAGCCGCGATGGCCTCCTCCGCGTACACCTTGGCGCTGGACGCCAAGACGACGACGGCGCACTTCTTCGCGCTTGCCTCGGCGGCCAGTTCGGCAGCCGTCGGCCCCTGCAGTTCGGGCGTGGCCAGGCCGGCCACCCACAGCAGGTTCGACGTAAACATCTGGCGGCCACCGAACTCGCGCTGGTCGCCCAGGCAGGCGAGCAGCACGGCCGGTGGTTCACCGCCGTGACGCGCGGCGTAGGCCCGGGACCGCGTCCGCAGCGCCTCGAACGGGGCGGCGTCGCGACGCACGGGCAAGCCGCCGTAGGTCGGACGGGCCGGACGCGGGACGACGTCGGTGAGCGGCGTCTCGTCCGGCTTCGGGAACATGGACACGCCCGTGATCGGCAGCTTGCGCGTGGCGATGAGCTTGGCCCGCGCGTTCGCCACCTCGGCGATCTGGGACGCGACCAAGCCGTCGGCCAAAGCCTTCGCCATGCCACCCGCGGCCTCGATCTCCTGCACGAGCGCCCACGCCTTGTCGCACATCTGGTCGGTGAGGCTCTCGATGAACCAGGAACCGCCGCCGGGATCCTTCACGGCCGCGGCACGCGTCTCCTCCTCGGCCAGCAACTGGATGTTGCGGGCAAGCCGGCGCGAGAACGGCGTCGGCAGGCCGTACGCCTCGTCGTGCGGCAACGTCGTCACGGTCTCGGCCCCGCCGACCGCGCTCGCGAACGACGAGATCGTCACGCGCAGCAGGTTGACCCACGGGTCGTCCCGGGTCAGGATGCGCCGGCTCGTCACCGCCTGCTGCACCGCCCCACGATCGGCCTCGGCGACGTCCAGCACCTCGCCGACCCGCGCCCACAGGCGCCGCAGCGCCCGCAGCCGGCAGATCGTCGCGAACTGGTCCGCCGTCGCGGCGACGCGGAAGCAGATCGAATCGAACGCCTCGGTGGCACCCACGCCCTGCTCGGCCAACGCGCGGACGTACGCGATCCCGGTGGCGACCGCGTACCCCAACTGCTGCACGTCGCCGCAACCGGCGTCGTCGTACGGGGTCACGTCGACGGTCAGAGCCCGCACGGACCCCGGCGCCTTCGCGACCCAACCCGCCAGCCCCGCCAGATCGGCGGGCTTGCCCGTCACCGCCGCAGCGGCCATCGGGTCGATGCCCAGCGTGCCGGTCGCCTCATCGGCTTCACCGCTCGCCTCCAGGAACGCGACGAGCGCCTCGGCTGCCTCGGCCTGCCGGCCGATCGACGAGACGGCGATATCCGCCGCCCCGGGGACCACACCGTCGAGCGCCTTGGCCAGGTCGGCCGGGGCGATCGCGTCGTCGTCCACCCGCAGCCACACGCCGCGGGCGCCGCGCTCCAGGTCGTCGTGGACGTGGCGGTTGGTCCGTGCCGCGTCCGGATCCTCGTGCAGCTGCTCGACGATCCAGGGCGATGCCATGTCGGGCAACTCGCTTCCCCTGGTGAACGGCATCTGCGCCGGGTAGCCGATCGGATGCCCGTCAGCCTCTGTGTACAGCGGACTGATCGACAATCCGTCGACCGTGATGGCGGTGAGCCGCTTGATCGCCTGCTCCAGGGTCAACTCCGTCCCCGGGGGACGCCTGCGGTTCATCGCCTTGAGGACCTCGCGGCCCCACTCTTCCTCGGTGGGCTGGGGGAACTCCCCCGCCAGCACCAGGTCTTCCTCCGTCATTGAGCGGCCCCTCCCTGTTGTTGACGTCAGGTCATGTCTTCGCTCCGCAGTCCCCGACGGAAGCAAGCCACCTCGGCAGGACGGGTTTTCGGGCTCATCGCCGTGGGGGTGCCGGGCGATCCACCGTTGCGGGCCAGCGCCGGGTTCCGACCGGCTTTCCCCGTGTTGTCGATTTCATTGGTGTCTTGCGCTTACTACGACTCATTCTAGGGTTTCTGGCCGTGGCCGGACCGGGACGAGCGGCATTACCCCCCTGAAGGGGCGTGTTTCCTGTTCGCCTTTGGCCAAGGGCGAGGCACCGGACGGCAACAGGGGTCAGGCGCGCCACACGGCGGCCAGGGCCTGGCACACGTAGTCGAGGTTGCCGTCGTTCAGGGCGGCCACACAGATTCGTCCGCTGTCGACGCCGTACACGCCCCACTCGGAGCGCAGGCGGGCCATCTGTGCGGGACTCAGCCCGGTGTAGCTGAACAGGCCGTGTTGGGCGGCGATGAAGGCCGCATCGGTCACGCCGGCGGCCTCCAGGCCCGCGACGAGGCTCTCACGGACGGCCACGACGCGCATCCGCATGCCGGCCAGCTCGCCGGTCCACGCGGCCCGCAGCGCCGGATCGGCCAGGATCGTGCGGACGATCGCAGCCCCGTGCGTCGGCGGACTGGAGTACGTCCGGCGCACCGTGAGCTTCACCTGGCTGAGGACGCGCGCCGCCTCGGCCGCGTCCGCGCAGCCGAGCGACAGGGCACCGACGCGCTCCCCGTACAGGCCGAGGTTCTTGCTGAACGAGCTTGCGACGAGGAAATCCGCCCCGCTCGCCACGGCCAGCCGGACCGGGAAGGCATCCTCGTCGAGCGACGTGGCCAGCCCCTGATAGGCCAGGTCGAAGAAGGCGATGAGGCCGCGGCGGACGACGACGTCGATCACGGCGCGCCACTCGGACTGCGTCAGGTCGTAGCCGGTCGGGTTGTGGCAGCAGGCGTGCAACACGACGACCGTCCCGGCCACGGCCGTCTCCAGGTCGGCCAGCATGCCGTCCACGTCGACGGCGTGGCGTGGCGCGTCGAGATAGCGGTAGCGGCCGGTCGCGAATCCGGCACCCAGGAAGATCGCCTCGTGGTTGTCCCACGTGGGATCGCTGAACAGCACCCTTGCGTCCGGATGGATGCGGTGCAGGAAGTCGGCGCCGAGGCGCAGGGCACCCGTGCCGCCCAGGCCCTGCACCGTGACGATGCGCCCGGCGGTCAGGGCCGGTGAGTCCTCGCCGAAGATGAGCCCGCGGGCCAGTTCGACGAACCGCTGATCCCCGTCCATCGGCAGGTAGGCGTGCGCGACGGGATCGGCGACCAGGCGCGCTTCGGCCTCCCGGACGCAGTCCATGAGCGCGACACGTCCCGCGGCGTCGTGATACACGCCGATACCCAGGTTCGCCGTGCGGGGGTGCGTGTCGGCCTTGATCAGCTCGGCAATACCGAGGATCGGGTCGGGTCGAGCGGCCGGGAGGTCGGCGAAACAGGACATGCGGGCGCCTTTCTGTCGCTGCGGTGGCCGCAACAGTGTAGTGCCAGGGCGGTTGCGCCCCCGGCCGTGTCCGCCGACGCCGGCCGGGCCACCGGCGCGGCCCCGCGAGGAAACCTCTCGCATTCACCCGGGTTCAGCGAACACCGGCCCCCTGCCCCGGTAGACTGGTCGGTGGTTCTGCCAGCGGACGGGATTTGCCGCCCACGTCTTCCCACCTAGTGAGGCCCCGATGAGCACGAATACCACCACTCCCGTGAAGGTCGCCGTGACCGGCGCGGCCGGCCGCGTCGGATACGACCTGCTGTTCCGCATCGCCGGCGGCGGCATGCTCGGCCAGAACACGCCCGTCGAGCTGCGCCTGATCGATCTTCCCGGGATGATGGGGGAACTCGAGGGCCGGGCCATGGAACTGCACGACTGCGCCTTCGAGACGCTCGACCACGTCGAGATCGGGTCGGACGAGCGCACGATGTTCGACGGCATCGACTTCGCGCTGCTCGTCGCCGGGAAGCCGCGCAAGGCGGGCCAGGACCGCGCCGACCTGCTCAAGGCCAACGGCGAACTGTTCGCCAAGCAGGGACGCGCGCTGAACGAGGTCGCCGACCGCGATGTGAAGGTGCTCGTGACCGGCAATCCCGCGAACACGAACTGCCTGATCGCCGCCGCCAGCGCGCCCGACATCCCGCGCCACCAGTTCTCGGGTCTCACCCGGCTCGACCACGACCGGGCCCGCCACCGCCTCGGCAAGAAGCTGGACGTCAACGTCGCCCAGGTGAAGAAGATGTCCATCTGGGGCAACCATTCGTCCACGATGTTCCCCGATGTGTTCCACGCGGAGGTCGACGGCCGCAACGCCTGGGAGCAGATCGACGACATGGAGTGGCTGATCAACAAGTACATCCCCACGGTGGCCAACCGCGGCGCGGACATCATCTCCAAGCGCGGCGCGTCTTCGGCCGCGTCGGCCGCCAACGCGACGCTCGCGGCGATGCGCGATTGGTCGATGGGCACACCCGAGGGCGACTGGGTGTCGATGGCGGTCCCGTCCGAGGGTGCCTACGGCGTGCCCGACTACCTGTTCTGCTCGTTCCCGGTGACGGTCGACGCGGACGGCTACCACGTCGTGACGGGCCTGCACCACAGCGACTTCGCCCACGCGCGCATCCACATGTCGGTGCAGGAGCTGATTTCCGAGTACCAGGCGGTCAAGTCTTTGGGGATGATCCCGAGCTGACGCAGATCCCGCGCTCACTCAGGCGTAGCCAGGCACGATCAGCGACAGCACGATCATCGCGACACCGGCGAGCCCGGTGACGAGCACGTCGAACACCCGTGACCTGACGACCAGCAGCCCGGCAACATCGACCGGGAGCACAAGCCGGAACAGCCCGGCGAGCACCGTCGCCCCGCCGAGCACCATCGCGCCACGCCGCCAGAAGGCCGCCAGGATCAGGACGAGCCCCACCAGAAAACACACGCACACGACCAGCAGCGGCCACTGCCGCACCAGGTAGCCCCTCCATCCGGTGAACAGCCGAACGATCAGCGGACGGCGCCGGACCGGCGGGGACGTCCACTCCCGGCCTGCCGGCGGATCAGGCATCGCCCACCCGCTCGGCGGCGTCCACGACGTTGGCCAGCAGCATCGCGCGCGTCATCGGGCCGACGCCGCCCGGGTTCGGGGTGACGAGGGACGCGACGTTCCACACGTCCGGGGCGAGGTCGCCGACCGGCTTGCCGTCCACCCGGGTCACGCCCACGTCGACGAGCACCGCGCCGGGTTTCACCATCGCCGCGGTCACGAGGCCGGGCAGACCCGCGGCGGCCACGACGATGTCCGCGGCCCGGACGTGCGCCGCCAGGTCGCGCGTGCCGGTGTGGCACAGCGTGACGGTCGCGTTGATCCCGCGCCGGGTGAGCAGCACGCCGAGGGGACGCCCGACCGTGACGCCGCGGCCGATCACGCACACCTCGGCGCCCGCCAGAGGCACGTCGTGGCGGGTCAACAGTTCGACGATGCCGCGCGGCGTACACGGCAGAGGCGCGCCGGCGACGCCGAGCATCAGCCGTCCGAGATTCACCGGGGTGAGGCCGTCGGCGTCCTTGTCCGGGTCGATGAGCCCCAGCATCGCGTTCTCGTCGATGCCGGCCGGCAGGGGCAGCTGCACGATGAAACCGGTGCAGGCCGGGTCCTCGTTCAGGCCGGCGATGGCCTCACCGATCTGCGCGGCCGAGGCACTCCCGGGCAGGTCCACCCGCAGGGAGTCGAGCCCGACCTCGGCGCAGTCCTTGTGCTTGCCGCGCACATAGATCTGGCTGGCGGGGTCGTCGCCGACGAGCACCGTCCCCAGGCCCGGGACGACGCCGCGGGCCCGCAGCGCCGCGACCCGCGCCGCCAACTCTGTCTTGATCGCGCCAGCCGTGGCCTTGCCGTCCATCACACCTGCCGTCATGGGCACGAGTGTAGCGGTCCGGGCCCGCAGCCCCGCGACACTCAGGGCGCGAGCGGGCCGCAGATGAGTGGGTCGGGGCCGGCGTAGTCGGGCGCCTGCAGGACGACGAATTGCGCCGCCCGGTAGACCTCGGCGAAACCGTGGGCGACCGCGTCGTCGTAGGCGCGCTTCGGCGTCCAGAACAGCGGATCGAGGGTGGCGAACTGGCGTCCGAAGTCGAGCACGTAGAAGTCCGCGCGGGGCATCGGAATCCCGGCCTCCGTCGTCCGGTTCGTGTGGGTGAACGCCGGGGCCAGCGAGTTGTCCGCGACGACGCACGTGTCGGCCGGGACGAACGCCCGCAGGGCGTCCTTCGCGGCGACCACCGGCAACGCCCGCCGCACGTCGACGACCGCCTGGGTCCACAGCGTCGCCCCGACCGCGAGCGCGCAGAGCGCGACGGCCAGGGGCCGCAGCCAGGTCCAGCCGCGCCACGGATACCAGGCGATTCCGGCCACCCCGACCAGGAGAGCGAACATGATGGCCGCATCGACCGGCACGTGGTGAAGGAGGTAGAGCCAGGTCCGGACCAGGAGCGCGGCGGCCGCCGCCGCGAACGGGGAGAGCACGGCCAGGCCCGGGCGCCAGCGCGCCGGCAGGCGCCGGTAGCCGTCGACCGCGGCGATCGCCACGATGATCCAAACCGGTGCGTCGTAGTGGAACGCCGGCGACCACAGGTTCTCCCGGCCGGCGAGCATCCGCTCGGCCATGATCGGAAGTGCGACAAGGGCATACGGCGAGCGCAGGGCGAGGAATCCGACCGGGGCGAGGAGCAGCAGCCACGTCCTGGCCTTGAAGGCGGGCCAGAACAGGTCCGCCACGACCGTCCACGGGCGCGTGACCAGGGTGATCAGCGCGGCCTTGGGGCTGTCCCCGAGCGACGGGTAGTCCCAATAGGCGTAGCCGTCCTGCGCAAAGTGCGGGATGATCCAGGTCGTGACGAGGGAGAACACCACCAGGCCGCCGGCCATGAGCGCGCCGCCGACGACCCAGTCGGCCCGCGTACGCCGGCCCCGTCCATGCCACAGCAGCCACACCGCCCCGATCATGAACACCAGCACGCCCATGTCTTCACGCACGAGCAGCAGCGCGCCGCAGCTGACGGCGAGCGCCGGCGCGTGGCGGCGGTCGAGCGCGTCGAGCGCCCACGCCAGGATCGGCACGGCGAACGCGATCTCGTGCACGTCGAACGTGATCAGGTGGGCCAGCGGCCAGGCCCACACGACCAGGACGACGAACGCCCGCGCCCACACCGACCCGCCCCAGCGGCGCCGAACGAAACGCCACAGGGGGAACACGGTGGCGGCCACGACGATCGCCTGCCCGACGACCAGGGCCCGCACGTCGTCCCACACCCAGTACAGCGGCGCCCACAGCGCGATGATCGGGTGGAAGTGGTCGCCCCAGATGCTGTAGGCCACGCCCTTCAGTGGGAT
>WQUE01000023.1 GCA_009785885.1 Actinomycetes bacterium | reverse complement strand
AGGTACGCCGCGAGCGTAAACGGCGCGCCCGCGAAACCGATCAGGGGTGTGCCGCCCAGCTCGGCGACGCTGCGCCGGACCGCCTCGCGGATCGGCTCCAGCGACTCGCGTGTCAGCGTGTGTTCGACGAGGCGGGCCACGTCGTCCGGCGTGCGATAGGGCTGGTCCATCACGGGCCCGGGGTCGAGCTCCACGCCGACACCGGCGAGCCGCAACGGCACGACGATGTCGGAGAAGAAGATGCCCGCGTCCACGCCATGCCGCCGGACCGGCTGGACGGTGATCTCGGCCGCCAGCCCCGGATCGAGGCACGCCTGGAGCATCGACGTACCCTCGCGGACGCGCCGGTACTCCGGCAGGCTGCGCCCAGCCTGACGCATGAACCACACGGGGGTCGTCGGCCCGCGCGTGCCCCGCAACGCCGTCACGAGCGCCGAGCCGCCCGTCCGGCCGTCGACGAGAGGATGGTCCGCGGCCAGGGATGCGCTCATGGACGCCGATTCTGCCATGGCACCCCAGCCGGGCGGGCTGCGCCGCCCAATCTCGGGCCCGGCCGGTCTTCAGGGTGGGGTGTTAAGCTGATGGGCATTGTGTCTTTGCTCTGTTTGGCTGCCACCTACCGGGATCTGTCCCTCGACGTGCTCGACCAGCTTTCCGCCGGAGCCCGGTCGACCAACGTGGCCGCGCACGCGGCATGCCCGGCGTTGCGCGGAGTCGTCACGCTGGCAACGTGCAACCGGTTCGAGGTGTATCTGGACGTCGACGCGCCCGACCCGTCGACGATGGACGACGCGTGCTGGCAGATCGCCCGGCTGGTTGCCGCGGGCTCCCGTCTCGACACCCGTCTCGTCGCGGACGCGCTGCGCCGGCGCGAGGGCGAGGCGGTGTCCCGGCACCTGTTCGCCGTGGCCGCCGGCCTGGAGTCGATGGCGGTCGGCGAACGCGAGATCGGCGGCCAGGTGAAGCGGGCCCTCGCCGAGGCGCGCGACGCGCGCACCGTGTCCGGCATGCTGGAGCGACTGTTCGCCGCCGCCGCCCACACGTCCAAGCGGGTCTTCTCCGAGACGACGCTCGGCGCGGCCGGGCGTTCGCTGGTGGCGGTCGGTCTGGACGCGGCGGCCGTCCACCTGCCGCGGTGGGGCGACGTGCGGGTGCTGCTGATCGGCACCGGTGCGTACGCCGGCGCGAGCCTGGCCGCCCTGCGGGAACGGGGCTGCGTGCGCGTGAGCGTCCATTCCGCCTCGGGACGCGCGCGCGAGTTCGCGGCGAGCCACGGCGTGGACGTGTCCGCCGATCTGGCGGCCGAACTCGAGTCGGCCGACCTGGTGGTGGCGTGCAGTGGCGTGGCGTCGGGCGCGGGCTACCTCGTCGGGCCCGCCCAGTTCACGACGCGGGACGCCGGCGTCGTCGTGCTCGATCTGGCCCTGCACCGGGACGTCGATCCCGCCGTGGGGGACCTGCCCGGGGTGGTGCTGTACGACCTGGCCGAACTCGGACGGAACGTGCCGGCGGTCGTGGGTACGGCCGTGGCGCAGGCACGCGGCATCGTCGCCGACGCCGCCCGCGCCTTCGAGGAGGACCGTCTCGGCCGCACCGCCGACGAAACGATCAAGGCGCTTCTGGCCGCCGCCGACGTCCGCATCGACCACGAGGTGGCCCGCCTATCAGGCCCGGATGCGGACGTGGCCGCCCTGCGCCGCAGCGTGCGCCGCCGCGTGCGCGCCGAACTGTATCCGCAGATCGTCCAGGCCCGCGCCGAAGCCGTCGCCGCAGCACGCGTCCCCGTCGTCGCGCCGGCCGCCTACGAGCAGCCGCTGGTCGAACCGCACCCCTCGCACACGTAGCACGACCCGGACGGGCGCATCTTCGTCCCGCAGATGAGGCACAACGGGGCGTCGACCCCGTGGCCGGTCATCTGCTCCAGCAGCTCGCTCGAGGTCTGGGCGACCCGCGGCCCGGCGTCCACGGCGGAGCTCACCAGGCCGAGCCCGCGCGGCGCCTCGATGAGGCTCGGCTGGACCGGACCCGCCCCGTCCACGCGCAGGTCGTCCCCCGCATCGTTGCGCAACTGCTGGGCCTCGGGCAGCGCCGCCTCGTCCTCCTCCGACAGGTACGAGCCGGTCTCGACGTAGCGGGCGCGTTCGGCGGCCGTGTAGATCCCGAGCTCGGCCCGCTCGTCGAAACTCAGGTAGTCCAGCGCGAGCCGACGGAAAATGTAGTCGGTGATCGACTGGGCGATGCGGATGTCCGGGTCGTCCGTCATGCCGGCCGGCTCGAACTTCAGGTTCGTGAACTTCTGGACGAATCCCTCCAGCGGCACCCCGTACTGCAGGCCCACGGACACGGCGATCGAGAACGCGTCCATCACGCCGGACAGCGTCGAGCCCTGCTTGCCGAGCTTCAGAAACACCTCGCCGAGGCGGCCGTCGTCGTACGCGCCGGACGTCATGTAGCCCTCGGCACCCCCGACCGAGAAGCTGGTCGTCCGGCCCAGACGGGACTTCGGCAGACGCCGACGCTTCGCCCGGTACTCGATGCGGACCTCCGGTTTGGGCGCCTCCGCCGGGGCGGCGGCGACGTCCGGCTTGGCGACGTTGAGCGGCTGGCCGACCTTGCAGTTGTCCCGGTACACCGCAAGCGCCTTCAGGCCGAGCTTCCAGCCCTGCATGAACACGTCGGCGATGTCGTCGACGGTCGCCGACTCCGGCAGGTTCACGGTCTTGCTGATCGCGCCGGACAGGAACGGCTGGACGGCGGCCATCATGCGGACGTGCCCCATCGGCGCGATCGGGCGCACGCCCATGGCCGTGTCGAACACCGGGTAGTGCTCGGGCCGCAGCCCCGGCGCGTCCACGACATCGCCGCGCTCGGCGATGTGCGCGACGATCGCGTCGATCTGCTCGCGGCCGTAGCCCAGGGTGACCAGGGCGCGCGGCACCGTAAGGTTCACGATCCGCATCGACGACCCGCCGACCAACTTCTTGAACTTCACCAGCGAGAAGTCCGGCTCGATGCCTGTCGTGTCGCAGTCCATCATGAAGCCGATCGTGCCCGTGGGGGCGAGCACGCTGGCCTGCGAGTTGCGGAAGCCGTGGGCCGCGCCCAGGGCGACGACCTGCTGCCACTCACGCCCCGCGGCCGTGCGCACCGCCTCGTCGAGCGACCCGTTGGTGCGCAGGTCGTCGTTCGCGACGAGGTGACGCCGCATGACGCGCTGATGCGGCTCGGCGTTGCGCGCGTAACCGTCGTACGGGCCGACGACCTCGGCCAGTTCGGCGCTGCGCCGGTACGCGACGGCGGTCATCAGGGATGTGACCGCGGCGGCGACGCCCCGGCCCGCCTCGGAGTCGTACCCGAGGCCGCACGCCATGAGCAGCGCGCCGAGATTCGCATAGCCGATGCCGAGCTGGCGGAAGGCGCGGGTGTTCTCCGCAATCGACTCCGTCGGGAAATCGGCGAAGCACACGGAGATATCCATGGCCGTGATCACCAGCGCCACGGCATGCGTGAAACCGGACACGTCGAACGTGTTGTCGTCACGCAAGAATTTCAACAGGTTCAGGCTGGCAAGATTGCAGGAGCTGTTGTCGACGCTCATGTATTCGCTGCACGGGTTGGACGCATTGATGCGCCCGGAATTGGGGATCGTGTGCCACGAGTTGATCGTGTCGTCGTACTGGATGCCGGGATCGGCGCATTCCCACGCCGCCTCCGCCATTTCGGTGAAGAGCCGACGGGCCTCGACGGTCTCGACCACGGAGCCGTCCAGACGGGCACGCAATGCGAAGGGACGTCCGTCCTCGACCGCGTGCATGAACTCGTCGCTGACGCGGACCGAGTTGTTGGCGTTCTGGTATTGCACCGACGTGATGTCGCGCCCGCCGACCTCCATGTCGAATCCCGCCGCGCGCAGCACGCGCACCTTGTCTTCCTCGCGGGCCTTGACCTGGATGAACTCCTCGATGTCGGGGTGGTCGACGTCCAGCGCCACCATCTTCGCGGCCCGCCGCGTCGCCCCGCCGCTCTTGATCGTGCCGGCCGACGCGTCGGCACCCCGCATGAAGCTGACAGGCCCGCTTGCCGTGCCGCCCGAACTGCGCAGCAGTTCCTTCGACGAGCGGATGCGTGACAGGTTCAGGCCCGCGCCCGACCCTCCCTTGAAGATCATCCCCTCCTCGCGGTACCAGTTGAGGATCGAATCCATCGAGTCGTCCACACTCAGGATGAAACAGGCGCTGACCTGCTGCGGACTGTCCGTGCCGACATTGAACCACACGGGCGAATTGAAGCTGAAATACTGGTGGAGCAGCAGCCAGGTCAGCTCCTCCCCGAACACGCCTGCATCTGCGGGCGATGCGAAATAGCCGTGGGCGATTCCCTCGGCGACGTACGTGCCGACGACGCGGTCGATCAGCTGGCGCAGGCTCGACTCGCGATTCGCACCCCCGAGCGGCCCCCGGAAGTATTTCGTCGTCACGATCGTGGAGGCGTTCAGGCTCCAGAAGTCGGGAAACTCGACGCCCATCTGTTCGAAGACGGTCTCCCCCGTTTTCCAGTTCGTCTGGACGACGTCCCGGCGTTCCCAGGTCACCTCGTCGTAGGGATGTCGCCCGGGCGTGGAGAACATCCGCTCCACGTGCAGGCCACGGCTGGGCTCGGGCTCGTCGTGGACCGGGTGTGTGGCGCTGACCGGTGATTCGACCATGGACATGTTGACCTTCTTCTGCTTCGATATCGGTGGCTGGGAGACGGAACGATCGGTGGTGTCAGCGGACGGAGGCGACGGTAGCGCCGGATCCGTCCGCAAGCCCGGGTCCATCATCGTGGCCCGGCGGGTCTTGGGTGAGGCGGTCGATCTCGGCGGCGAAGTCGTCGAGAGTCTGGTAGTGCTGATAGACGCTGGCGAACCGGAGGTACGCGACGGCGTCGAGCCGGCGCAGCGGGGCAAGGATCGCCGCCCCGACCGCCTCGCTGGGCACGTCGCATTGGCCTGAGGCGCGCAGCGCCTCTTCGACCTGCTGGCCCAGGCGCGTCAGGTCGGCCTCGGACACGGGACGGTCCTTGCACGCCTTGCGGACGCCGGCCACCACCTTGTCCCGGTTGAACGGCTCCTGGACGCCGGCGCGCTTGGTCACCATCAGCTGCATCTGCTCGAGCGTCGTGAAGCGCCGCTCGCAGATGGGGCATTGCCGGCGCCGGCGGATCGAGAGCCCGTCGTCGGACACGCGGCTGTCGAGCACACGGGAATCGCTGTGCCGGCAATAGGGGCAGAACATCGCTGCTCCTTCCTTCGTGACCGTTCGGTGAGCTGGCGTCTGCGCCTGCGGTCGACGCCGCCCGGCGCCACCCCAAACCACAACCTGTGGACAAACCACAGCCGTGCAACTACTACATCTAGGAACAGTACACGCCGGACATACCCCGCACAAGCACCCCCGCGCGCGCCGTCGCGTGTCGTGCTGCCAACACGGCGATGCGCCCGGCGCGGCGCCACCGCGCGGCCTCAGCCCCCCGCAACCACCCGGAGAGCCAACCCGGCCACGGCGACGATCGCGACCATCCCGAGTAAGGCGAACGCCAGCAAGACGCCCGCCTGCGCCAGGATGCGGGCCGGTGCCTCATGGACCGCGATCGACCCCGCTCGCTCGGCCACGGCCGCCCGCGGCACGCGATGGCGCCGCCGATGCGCCCGGGCGCCCTGATCGGTCGCCGCGCCCCGGACCGCCGCCCGGGCCGGCCCCGGGCCGGCCCAGGCCCGTCCCGCATGCCCGCGCGGGCCAGCGTCCGGCGCCACCGTCATGACACTCATCTGCCCCACCCCTTCCCGATAGGCCCGGCCCGGCCGAACGCTGGAGTCTCGAACGCCTGTTCGACACCATGAGCGTAGGCCGGAATGGCCGCCAAGTCAAACACCTGTTCGACGGCATCGTCCTGGGACAGTCAAGCAGGCGGCACCGACAGTTCTCGCACCGTGCAGGTGCCGTGGGGTTCGCCGATCCCCGACACGCTCGAACAGATGTTTGATTCTGTCGGTGTTCCGGTCTACCGTGGTTCCATGGCTGACGAACGAACCTCGCCCCCCTCCATCCGACGCACCGTCCCGCGCGGCCGTGTCGGTGCGCCTTCGAAACCGGCCCAGTTGGGCGTGCTGCCCGACGGGCCCGAGGATGCGGACGGCCTGACGCCCCGCCAGCGGCGCATTCTCGAAGTGATCAAGGCCGCGCTGGCCGACCACGGCTACCCGCCGAGCATCCGGGAGATGGGGCTGGCCGTCGGTCTGGCCAGCCCGTCGAGCGTCGCCCACCAGTTGAAGGCGCTCGAGGCCAAGGGTTACCTGCGGCGCGATCCGAAGCGGCCCCGCGCCGTGGAGGTCTACTGGCCCGGCGGGGGCGGCGCCGCCAGGGATGCCGTCGGGGCCGACATCGTCTCCGTGCCCGTCCTTGGACGGATCGCGGCCGGCGCGCCGATCCTGGCCGAGCAGCACGTCGAGGACATGCTGCCGCTGCCGGCGCAGCTCGTGGGCCGTGGCCCCGTGTTCGCACTCGAGGTGCACGGCGACTCCATGCTCGACGCCGCCATCTGCGACGGCGACTGGGTCGTCGTCCGGCAGCAGAACACGGCCGAGAACGGGGAGATCGTCGCCGCGCTGCTCGACGGCGAGGCCACGGTCAAGACCCTCCACCGGGCTCCGGGGCAGGTATGGCTCATGCCTCACAATCCGGCGTACGCGCCGATCGACGGCAACGACGCCCAGATCATGGGCAAGGTCGTCGCCGTGCTGCGGCGCCTGTAGGCCGACGGCGTCCAACACCCATGCGAGCCGCCATCCGCGTCAAGCCCGGCAGCACCCGCGAGTTCGTGGGTGGGCGCGCCGCCCTCCCGGGCGACGCCGGTGACGCCTTGATCGTCGCCGTCCGGGCGCGTGCCACCGACGGGCAGGCGAACGCGGCCGCGCTGCGGCTTCTCGCCCGGGCGTTGGACGTCTCGCCGGGCGACGTGCGCCTGGTGGCGGGCCGCACCGCCCGGACGAAGGTCGTCGAGATGCCCGACGCCTGCGCCCGACGCTGGCGGACGCTGCTCGACACCGACTGACAACGCCTCGGGCGGACTCGGGCCGCCGCCGCAGCGGAGCGAAGCGGACGCTGCTCGACACCGACTGACAACGCCTCAGGCGGACTCGGGCCGCCGCCGCAGCGGAGCGAAACCGATCCCTGCTGCCCGGTGTGGCACAATGGTCGGACTGCTTGCCCAAGTGGCGGAATGGTATACGCGGTCGGCTCAAACCCGGCTGGCTGGAAAGCCTTGGGGGTTCGAATCCCCCCTTGGGTACTCGTGCGCCGCCCCGAGCGGGCGTGCGACCTGTGCCGCGGACGGCGCCCCGGCGCCGGTTCCGCCCACAGCACCATCGGCTCATGGCCGAACGGCTGGCCCGCCCGCGCACACACCCGTTGTCGCCCGACTGCCCCGTGGCAACGAGCGATGCCGCGCACATCCCAGCACGCCCGACCGCCCAGCCGACCTGTTGTGACACTTCGTCAACTTCGTATCACCCATTGAACAATGATTGTTACTCGGCGTACCACTGGTGTACCCTGACCTCAGCCAGACTCGTGCCGCCCCGGCCACGACCGGCGCCCCTGATTCCCCAATTTGGAAAGGTTTTCAGCCGTGAATACTTCTTCAGGGTTTCCTGTGACTTCCCCTCGCCGGTCCGTGACGCCACACGGACGGGCCGCATCGCGCAAGGTGGCGGCGTGGTTGGCCGCCGTTGGGTTGGTGTTGACGTTCCTGGGGCTGGGTGGCCAGTCGGTGACGGCGCATGCGGACCCGCCGGTGTC
>WQUE01000022.1 GCA_009785885.1 Actinomycetes bacterium | reverse complement strand
GATCGGCAGGAAGTTCATGTCGCCCGCCCACCGGGGGACGACGTGCTGATGCAGGTGGGCGGCGATGCCGGCCCCGGCGACCGCACCCTGGTTCAGGCCCAGGTTGAAGCCGTCCGGGTGGCTGACCGCACTCAGCGCGCGGATCGCCGCCCGCGACAGCTCGGCGAGTTCGACCGTCTCATCCCCGGACAGGCCGACGTAGTCGGCCACGTGACGGTACGGGCACACGAGCACGTGGCCGGGCGAGTACGGGAACAGGTTCATCACCACGAAGCATGTCGCGCCGCGGTGGACGATCAGCCCCGCGGCGTCGTCCAGACCTGGGGCCCGGCAGAAGGGGCACGCTCCGGGGGTGGCGTCCTTCGGGCGGGCCTCGCCCTGGATGTAGGCCATGCGGTACGGCGTCCACAGCCGGCCGAAGCAGTCGGGCACGCCCGCCAGCGCCTCGGCAGGCTCCAGGCCGGCCGTATCGTCCGACGGGTCTCCTGGGACGGACGACGCGGGGGCGGCACCCTCCCTCGTGCTCATGCCGGTTCGGCCTCCCCGGCGGCGCTCGGGTCGGTGTTCGTGCGGGACGCGACCGTCTCCACGATCGCGGCGATCGCCTCGTCGACCGGCACGCCGTTGCGCTGGGACCCGTCGCGGAACCGGAAGCTGACCGTGCCGGCGCTGCGGTCCGTCTCCCCGGCGATCAACAGGAACGGCACCTTCAGCTTCGTATGGGTGCGGATCTTCTTCTGCATCCGGTCCTCGGAGTCGTCGAGCTCCGCCCGGATCCCCCGGGCCTTCAGCCTTGTCACGACCTCGCTCAGGTAGTCGGCGAACTCGTCGGCGACGGGGATCCCGACGACCTGCACCGGCGCGAGCCACGCCGGGAACGCCCCGGCGTAGTGCTCGATCAGCACCCCCATGAACCGCTCGATCGAACCGAACTTGGCCGAGTGGATCATCGTCGGACGCTGGTGGGAGCCGTCCGGCGCGATGTACTCCAGCTCGAAGCGGGTGGGCATGTTGAAGTCGTACTGGATGGTGGACATCTGCCAGGTGCGTCCGATGGCGTCCTTGGCCTGCACGGACAGCTTGGGCCCGTAGTAGGCCGCCCCGCCCGGGTCGGGCACGAGCTCCAGGCCCTCCTCCCGCGCCACCTGCTCCAGAATGGCGGTCGCTGTGGCCCAGTCCGCATCCGAGCCGATGAACTTGTCCTTCTTCTTGCCGTCCTCGTCGCGGGTCGACAGCTCGAGATAGAAGTCGTTCAGGCCGAAGTCCCGCAGCAGCTTCAGCACGAACCGCAGCAGGTGCCGGACCTCGTCCGGGGCCTGCTCGGGGGTGACGTAGCTGTGCGAGTCGTCCTGGGTGATCATGCGCACCCGCGTCAAGCCCTGGAGCACGCCGGACTTCTCGTTGCGGTACACCGTGCCGAACTCGAAGAACCGCAGCGGCAGGTCGCGGTAGCTGCGCTGGCGCGAGCGGTAGATCAGGTTGTGCATCGGGCAGTTCATGGCCTTGAGCCGGTAGCGGTCGCCGTCGTCGTCCAACGCCGGGAACATGAAGTCGCCGTAGTAGGGCAGGTGGCCCGAGGTGTAGTACAGGCTCTCGCGGGCGATGTGCGGCGTGCAGACGTACTGGAACCCGGCGTCGATGTGGGCCTGGTAGACGTACTCCTCCATGAGGTGGCGCACCGTGCCGCCCTTCGGGTGGAGCACCGGCAGGCCGGGGCCCAACTCCTCGGGGTTGCTGAACAGGTCGAGCTCCGTGCCGAGCTTGCGGTGGTCGCGCCGGGCAGCCTCCGCCATGCGCGTCTGGTACGCCTTCAGGTCGTCCAGGGTTGCCCAGGCGGTGCCGTAGACGCGCTGCAGCGAGTCGTTGCGTTGATCGCCGCGCCAGTACGCGGCCGAGGTCTTCGTCAGCGCAACCGCCGGGATGTAGCCCGTGTGCGGCACGTGGGGGCCACGGCACAGGTCCTTCCAGGCCACGCTGCCGTCCCGGCGGACGTTGTCGTACATCGTCAACTCGCCACTGCCCACCTCGACGCTGGCGCCGTCGTCCGCCGACACGCGTCCCTTGTCGGCGATCAGTTCCAGCTTGTACGGCTCGGCGGCCTCCTCGGCCCGCGCCTCGTCGTCGGTGACGACGCGACGGACGAACCGTTGACGCTCCTTGATGATCCGGGCCATGCCGCGCTCGATGGTCTTCAGGTCCTCCGGCGTGAGCGGGGCGACCCGGAAGTCGTAGTAGAAGCCATCCGTGATCGGCGGGCCGATGCCGAGCTTGGCTTCGGGGAACACCTGTTGCAGCGCCTGGGCCGTGACGTGGGCGGCACTGTGGCGGATGATGGACAGCCCCTCCGGGCTCGCCGCGAGGACGGGCTCCACCACGTCGCCGTCCTCCAGGGGCGTCGCCAGGTCGAGTGTCACCCCGGCCCGCCGCATCGCAACGACGGAGCGGTCGTCACCGAACAGCGCCAAGCCGTCCGTGCCCGGCTCCACCTCGCGCGGCGTGGTGGTTCCCTCGTTGACAAGGCTGACCGAGATCATCGCCGTTCCATCCCCCTCCCGGGCGCCTGGCCGGACCCGTGCGCCCGGCCGTGGCGGCGGTCCTATTCTGCCCGATCGCGTCTCCGGCGGACGCATCGACGTCTTTCGGACGAACACGACAGCAGCCGTTGTGCATAGACGCGCCACGGGGGAGGCCGTCGGGTACGCTGGAACGCATGTCGACGTCGTGGCGCAGCCTGAACCACCCGGTCGTCGTGGTGGCCTTCAGCGGCTGGAACGACGCCGCCGACGCCGCCAGCGCCGTCCTGGATCATCTCGCCGACTCGTATCCGACCGAGGCCCTCTACACCATGCCCGGCGAGGACTACTACGACTACCAGGCGACGCGCCCGACGGTCGAGAGGACGCCGGGCGGCCGTGAGATCACCTGGCCGGCGATCGAGTTCTCCGTGACCCACCTGCCCCGCCGCGACCTCGTCCTGGTCGGCGGGCCGGAACCGAACCTGCGCTGGCCGACGCTGTGCGGGACGCTGACCGGCGCGTTCCGCATGATGAAACCCGACGTGGTGGTGCTCCTCGGCGCGATGCTCACCGACGTGCCGCACACCCGGGCGCTGCCCGTCACCGGGCTCAGCAACGACGCGGCGCTGGTGGGGCGTCTGCACTTGTCCGACCCCGATTACGAGGGCCCGACGGGCATCATCGGCGTGCTCTACGAGGCGTGCCTCGGGCTCGGACGGCTCAAGGCCGCCACGCTGTGGGCGTCCGTGCCGTACTACACCGCCAGCGCGGCCAACCCGAAGGCGACCCTCGGCCTGCTCGGTTATCTCGAGGACATCCTCGGCGACCCGCTGGAACTCGGTGACCTTCCCAGCCAGGCGCGGGACTGGGAGCAGCGGGTCAGCGAACTCGTCGACGACGACCCCGACCTCGCGGCGTACATCGCCGAACTCGAGGAGCAGGCCGACACCGAGGACGCCCCGGGCGGCACCGGCGAGGCGCTCGCAGCCGAGTTCGAGCGGTACCTGCGCCACATCGGGTGACGCGTCCCGGCGTTCACGGCCGGGCGCTCTAGTCTGGTGTGATGGTCCGCCGATCCGACACCGCCACGTCCGTCCCGTCCCTGCGCGATCCCGGCGCCGTCCCCATCCCGGCCGGCGACGATCCGTCGTGTCGGCCCGGATCGCTGCGCTCGGCGATTTGGCGGGGTGGTCGGCTGACATCGGACCGCCTCGACCGCCTGCCCGGCAGCCTGAAGGCGGTCCCCGGGGAACTCGTGTGGCTCGACCTGTGCCGTCCCACGCAGGCGCAGCTGGACCACTTGGCCGCCCTCGGACTCGATCCGCATTCCCTGGAGGACACGACTGCCCCCCGGGAGCGGCCCAAGACCTCGCGCTACGCCGACTACAGCTTCAGCACCGTGTACGCCATCGCCCTCGACCCGCAGGGCACGCCCCGGCTCCGCCTGAGCCGCATCAGCGCGTACGCCCTCGACAGCTACCTGATCACGCTCCGCGAGGACGACGCGTTCGACATGACGCCCGTGGTGCAGCGCTGGGCGGAGGACGAGAACCTCGTCCGCTTCGGCGTCGACGGTCTGCTGCACGGCCTGCTGGACGTGGTCGTGGACCAGCACTTCGATGTGATGCAGTCCCTCGACGACGAGTCGGAAACCCTCGTCGACGCGCTGTTCGCCGACAAACCCTCACTCGACGCGCTCCAGCGGCAGACCTTCACGGTCCGGCGGGAGCTGGTGCTGCTCCGCCGGGTCGTCCCGCCGATGCGCGACGTCGTGGCGACGCTCATCCGGGACGGGCAGGGCCGGCGCAAGTGGCCGGTATCGCTGATCAGCTACTACGAGGACCTGGACGACCACGTGTTGCGCGCCTCCGAGTGGTGCGACGCCCTGCGCGACCTGCTGGCGAACATCTTCGAGTCGAGCCTCGCCCTGAACGACAAGCAGATGAACGAGGCGATGAAGAAGGTCGGCGGTGTGGCGGCGATCATCGCCGTCCCGACGCTGATCACCGGGTGGTATGGCCAGAACATCCCCTACTGGGGCTTCAGCACGACCGCCGGCTTCATCAGCTCGGGCGTGCTGGTCGTCATCGGCGTCGTCGGCCTCTACATCCTGTTCCGGCGGAAGAACTGGCTCTAGGGCGAGGGGTTTGGCCGGGCCGAGACGTGGCGGGCGGGGCCGACCAGGGCGGTGCGGTGTGACGTGGCGGAGTCAGCCCGGCCTCCGCCCTCGTCACAGGCAATACCTCCCTGCGAGAGCCTCGGTAGCGTGTTTTGCCCAAGGTTGGGCATCGAAACGCCCCGGTGCGGTGACCAAAGATGGGCAATTCTCCCGGACCCCCTCGGCGGCGGGGGTGAATTGCCATGCCCTGGCGGGTGCTCGCCGCACGCGTGCCGCACCGCCATGGCGTCCGGCACGGCGATGCGGCCGAAGCGGCACCCCGGCACGGCGATGCGGCCGAAGCGGCACCCCGGCACGGCGATGCGGCCGAAGCGGCACCCCGGCACGTCCTCGCTCGGCCCAGCGTTGATCCGTGCTTCCCTACGAGACCGTAGCGACCTCGTGACAAGCCGCTTCGGCCAACGCGCGGAGTTCGGCGACCATCGCATCCGGGTCGTCCGCGGTGTACACGGCCGAGCCGGCGACGAACACGTCCGCCCCGGCGGCGGCGCAGCGTTCGATCGTCTCAACCGATACGCCGCCGTCGACCTGGATCGCGACCGAGGCATCCGCGGCCCGGATCAGGGAACGCGTCCGCGCGATCTTCGGCAGGACGACGTCCAGAAACGCCTGGCCGCCGAAGCCCGGCTCGACCGTCATGAGCAGGATCATGTCGAACTCGCCGAGCAGGTCGGCGTACGGCTCGATGGGCGTCGCCGGGCGCAGGCCGAGGCTCGCCCTGGCGTTCAGGTGGCGGATCTCGCGGGCCAGACGGACGGGCGCCCGGGTCGCCTCGACGTGGAACGTCACGGACGCGGCACCCGCCTCGGCGTAGCCGGGGGCCCACCGGTCCGCGTCCTCGATCATCAGGTGGATGTCCAGTGGGTGGGGGCTGATCCGCTTCAGCGACTCCACCACGGGCAGGCCGATCGTCAGGTTGGGCACGAAGTGGTTGTCCATGACGTCCACATGGATCATGTCGGCGCCAGGCACCCGGCTGATCTCGCGCTGCAGGTTGGCGAAGTCGGCATTCAGGATGCTGGGTGTGATCTGTACGGCCACGCGCCCATCCTACGATGCACGAGGCGCCGGGCGTGGTCCGCATCTCCGCCGGGGTCGACCCCGGCTTCCGTGCCCAGAAATCGTTGGTGGACGACGTATCAGTGGACACATAAGGCTGAGACCGGGCGCAGCAGCGCGAGGAACATCGCGTCGGTGCCGTGACGGTGCGGCCACAGTTGGACGAACCGGGGATCGCTGCGGGCGGCCGCATCGGGCACCTCCGGCAGGAACGACGGGGCGTCCAGTATCGCGGCGCCGGCGTCGCGCGCGACCGGGAGGACGACGCCGGTGGTCTCGGCGGCGTGCGGCGAGCAGGTGATGTAGGCGACCAGGCCGCCCGGTCGGGCGGCAGCGAGCGCGGCCGCGAGCAGGTCGCGCTGCAGAGGGACCAGGTCGGCGACGTCCTGCGGCGTGCGGCGCCACCGCGCCTCGGGACGCCGGCGCAGCGCACCCAGGCCGCTGCAGGGGACGTCCGCGACGACGAGGTCGAACGCGCCGGGCCGCCAGGGGCCGTCGCGCCCGTCCGCGCAGACGACCTCGTGGCCGTCCTCCGGGTAGGCGCGCAGGGCCTGCCGCACCAGCTGGACCCGGTGGGGCTGCACCTCGGCGGCGACCAGGTGGGTCCCGCGCTCCCCCGCCAGGCCGCGCAGCAGTGCCGCCTTGCCGCCGGGCCCCGCACACAGGTCGAGCCACGTCCCCCCGGCGACAGCGTCGAGCGCCCGCACGGCGGCAAGGCACACCAGCTGGCTGCCCTCGTCCTGGACCCCGGCCCGGCCGTCCCGGATCGCGGCGACATCGCCGGGGTCTCCCGGGCGCCGCACGCCCCACGGCGAGAACCGGGTGGACTCTCCGCCGTCCTCCGCCAGCAGTGCGTCGCGGGTCAGCAGCCCGGGACGCACGGCCAGCGTCGGGGCGGCCGGGGCGTTGTCGGCTGTCAGCACCTCGATCAACTCGTCGTCGGGAAGGACGTCCGCGATCGCGTCCACGATCCAGCGCGGGTGGGCCGTCCGCACGGCCAGCGCGTCCCGCGCGTCGAGCCCGGTGGTCACCCGGTCCAGCCAGTCGTCCAGGTCGCGGGCCGCGAGGCGGCGCATGATCGCGTTCACCACGCCCGTCACGCGCTCGCCGATCACCGCCCGGCCCAGCTCGACGCTCAGGGCGACGGCGGCGTGCGACGGGACCCGCATCGCGAACAGCTGGTGCGCCCCGAGGCGCAGCACGTCGACCACGGCGGGCTGCAGGGTCGAGATCGCGCGATTCCCGGCGACCTCGATGAGGCGGTCCCACGTGCCCTGCCAGCGGCAGGCGCCGCTCACGAGCTCGGTCGCGAACGCGGCGTCCCGGCCCGTGAGGCCGTCTCGCGACAACGCGTCGGCCAGGGCGAGGTTCGCGTAGGCGCCGTCGGCGGTCACCGCCCGCAGCGCCCGGTACGCGGCCCGGCGCGCCGCGTCCAGCGGATTGCGGCTAGACAAGGCGCGCTCCGGGTGTCAGCCGCGCGCCGCGGGCCCACGCCGTACCGGGCATCGCCGGCTTGCCGGGAGCCTGCACGTCCACCAGTTCGACCGTGCCCTCACCCGCGCCCGCGAGGAGGCGATGCTTGTCGGCCCACAGTTCGCCGGGCGCCAGCGACACCGGGATCGCGTCGACGGCACACCGCACCCGCACGAGCTTGAACCGCTCCCCGCCCAGCGTCGTCCAGGCGCCGGGATCCGGGGTGACGCCCCGCACCCGGTCGACGACGGCCGGCGCGGGTGCCGCCCAGTCCACGCGGGCATCCTCGACCGTCACCTTCGGTGCGAGCGAGGCGCCGGCCTCGTCCTGCGGTGTGGGTTCGGCACCCGCGCCGATGTCGGCGAGCGTGTCCACGAGCACGCCGGCGCCGAGCACGGCGAGGCGGTCCAGCAGGTCGCCGGCCGTCTCTTCGGCCCCGATCGAGGTGCCGGCTTGCCGGAACACCGGCCCGGCGTCCAGGTCGTGCACGATGCGGAACGTCGTGACGCCCGTCGTCGTCGCGCCCGCCATGAGGCAGCGCTGCACCGGGGCCGCACCCCGCCACGCCGGCAACAGCGAGAAGTGCAGGTTGATCCATCCGAACCGGGGCACGTCGAG
>WQUE01000021.1 GCA_009785885.1 Actinomycetes bacterium | reverse complement strand
ACGGGGGTGAACCGCGACGCGGAGATCGCCTTGTCCGGCTTGGCGCAATGCAGCGTCGGCGGGATCTGGCGGTGATAGAGCGCGAGGGTGGTCTTGAGCAGGCCCATCATTCCGGCGGCGGGCATGAGGTGCCCGATGTTCGACTTGACCGAGCCGAGATAGGCGGGGCGGGTGGCGGCGTCCCCGAACACCCGGGTCAGGGTCTCGATCTCGACGGCGTCGCCGACGGGCGTCCCGGTGCCATGCGCCTCCACGTAGGCCACGTCGGCGGGATCAAGTCCGGACCGTGCCCAGGCCCGCTCCAGCACGGCCGCCTGGCCGTCGACGTTCGTGACGAGCACGGAATGACCGCCCCCGTCGGAGCCGGTCGCGGTGCCCCGGACGACCGCATAGATCCGGTCGCCGTCGGCGAGGGCCCGCTCCAGGGTTTTCACGATCATGAAGCCGGCGCCCTGCCCGATCAGCAGCCCGTCCGCCTTCTCGCTGAACGGTGCGATCTGCTGCGTCGGGGACATGGCCCCCATCATGTGGAAGGCGCTCCAGAACACGGCGCTCTGGCCGGTGTGCATCGCCCCGACGATCCCGAGGTCGCACTGGCCGGTGGCCAGCAGGTTGATGGTGTGTTCCAGCGCGACGATGCCCGAGGCGCACGCGGCGTCGAGCGTGTACGCCGGGCCGCGCATGTCGAAGTGGTTCGACACGGCGGACGCGACGAGGTTGGGCATGGTGGAGGTCACCGTGTCCCCGCCCCAGCGTCCGAACACCTTCTGGTATTCGTCCTTGACGTGCGACAGCTCGGCTTCGGTCACGCCCGGCACGGCGCTGCGGATCACGTTGATGAACTCGTCCGCGCCGCGCACGATCTCGGATCCGCGCAGCTGGGGGAGTCCCGCGAAGTTGCCCTTGCCGATGACGATGGAGGCGTTCTTCAGGCTGGTGCCCTGCTGCAGCACGCCGGCGTCGAGGAGGGCGACCTCGCTCAGCATCAGCGACAGCACCTGATCAGGGTCGGACGCCTCGGCGGCGACGGGCAGAATGCCGTACCGGATCGGGTCGACGATGCCGCGCGACAGGAAGCCGCCGCGGCGGACGGGGAACCGGTCGGGGCGGGTCCGGTTGGTCGTCTCGAAGTAGAACGGGTCGATCACCCCGGGTGGCGCGTCCGTGATGCTGTCCGCTCCGCCAGCCAGGTTTCGCCAGAACTCGCCCACCGTCGTGGCGCCCGGGCACGCCACCGACAGGCCGATGATGGCGATGTCACACTGGCAGGAGGAGTCGGTGCTCATGCGCCGGCCCCCGCGCTGCCCTGGGTGAGGTGGGCGATCAGGACCTCGAACTGGGTGGGATCGCCCGCCTGCGCGATGACGCGGGGGTCCGTCCCACCGGCCAGTTCGGACGCGAAGAACTCCGCGCCGGCGTCCAGTGGGATCAGGGACAGGCCGCGCTTTCGCATCTGCGCCCCCAGGGCGGGGGAGACCATGCCCGCGCCGTCCCAGGGGCCCCAGGCGACCGCGAGCACGCGCGCCCCGCCCCGGGCAGCCAGGACGGACGCGGCCTGGTCGAGCGCCGCATTGCCGGCCGCGTAGTCGGCCTGGCCGCGGTTGCCGAAGGCGGCCGCCGTCGAGGAGAACAGCACGAGCAGCTTCAGCTCATCCATGAGGCCGCCGAGGACGCCGAGCGGGGCACGTTTCGTCTCGTAGACCCGCTCGAACGACTCCCACGTCTTGTCACGGAACAGCTTGTCCTCCAGGGCCCCGGCGGCGTGGATCACCGCATCGAGGCGGCCGTAATGCTCGCGCACCTGGTCGAGCAGGGCGCGCAGTGCGGTGGCGTCTCGCACGTCGAGGCTGGCGTACGACGCGGTGGCGCCGCTCGCGCCGAGCCGGTGGAGCGCCTCCTCGATCGCCTTCGCCTTCACGATCGCGCGGACGGTGGCGGACACCTGGCGCGGATCGGTGATGCCCTCGACGTCGATCAGGTGCCTCTGGATCGCGGCGGCGTCCTCCAGGGCGGCGTAGCGCTCCGCCAGCGCGGAGTCGCGCGGGGTGCGGCCGACGAGGACGAAGCGGCACGGCACCCGCGCGGCCAGATGGGCGAGGATGTGCGGCGAGATGCCCTGGGCTCCGCCGAGCACGACGACGACCGAGGCGGCGTCGAGTTCCGCGGGCGCGCCGGGGGCGTCCGGGGCTGGGCTGACGACCGGCACGAGGCGCAGCCGGGCGCCGCGCTCGTAGGCAACGTCCGGCCAGCTCGCCGGATCGGCCAGTTCCGCCGCGACGAGGCCGGGCAGGTCGGAGGCCTCGATCGGGGTGAGGCCGGTGACGGACGTGACGTGGACCGACGGGAACTCCTGCTGGAGCGTCTTGACCAGGCCGGGCAGGCCGAGCAACCGGCCGAGGTCCGGGGTGCCCGGGATGGCGCCGAGCCGCCCGGGCGTGTCGTCCACGGTGAGGACGCGGGACACGCCGGACAGGCCCACGCCCTTCAGCAGGGCGAACAACTCGGGCATGCCCCACCGGTCGTCGCGAATGAACACGAGACCGTCGGCGGGGCCGGGCGCCTCACCGGGTGCGACGAGCCGCGCCTGGGCACCGTGCGTGGCCAGCTCCTGGGCGATCACCGCCGCCTGGGGACCGTCCGTCACCGCGAACGCCATGCCGGTGAGCGGCGACGTCGTCGCCGAGTGGGGATAGGGTTCCTTCGACCACACCAGGCGCACCAGGGCGGCCGTCGCGTCGGTGTCGTCGGACGGTGGTGTGCCGCGGTCGGGCTCGTGTGCCACGACCGTGTCGCCGGCCGGCGCCGCGGGATGATCGGCCCTGTCCGTGTCGCCTTCGACGGGGACGTCGAGAGCGGCGGCCATCAGGGAGCCTGTGCCGGACGATTCGCCGCGGGCTCGCGCCTGGAGCTCCCGCCCGATGCCTTCGAGCCATTCGATCATGCCGCGGAGCGTCTTGATCGAGGCCAGGGCCTCCAGGGCGGAGGCGGCGTCGGTTTCGTCCGGGTCGGGTTCCGGCATGTCGATCTTGTCGCCGAGTGCGCCGATGATCTCCAGGCGCTTGATCGAGTCGATGGACAGGTCGGCCTCCAGGTCCATGTCCAGGCCGAGCATCTCGACGGGATACCCGGTCTTCTCGGCGACGACCTCAAGGATGATTTCGCGCATCTGGTCGCTCGTCAGGTCGACGATCTGGGGCAGGATGCTGCCCTCCTCCTCGTCGCCTTCGTCGTCGTCCTCCGGCTCGTCGGTTGGGCTGAGGGACTCCTGGCCGGGTGGCGCCGCCGGCGCCTCGACCGTCGGGGCCGGCATCGCCACGGGGGCGGCCGGCATCGGCGCGGGTGCTGCCATCGGTGCTGCCGTCGGCGCGGCGGGATAGGCATAGCCGGGGGGCATGCCATACCAGCCGGCCGCCGCGTACGTTTCGGCGGCGATGCCCTCGGCGGTGGGCCCGGCGGCCGGCGACCCGCCGCCGAATCCGAGGGCGGTCAGCATGATGTCTCGCTGGTCGTCCAGCATGGCGCGCATGTTCTGCAGGTAGGCGAACACGAGCTGGTCGCGCGGGCCCGGCATCGGCATGGGCACGGCCGTCGGCATCGCCGGGGGCACGGGGCTCGGCGGGACGGTCGGTGCGGCCGTCGGTTGGGGCGTCGGTTGGGGCGTCGCCGCGGCGGCCTGGGGAGGCGGGGGGGTGGCCGACTCGGGTTGGGGGTTCGATTCGGGCTGGGCTGTCATGGATTCACCTCGTGCGATGGAACGGAGCCTGTCGGCGCTGTAGGGAGACCGGCGGATGATGTGCTTCTCGCCCTGTTCGCGCCACCGGGCGAGTGGCACGGCTTCCAGGCCGTCGACGAGCCAGGTGGTCGGGCTCGTGGCATGCCGGGCGGGATCGGCGAGGTCGAGCCGTTCGGCGCCCCGGCCGGCGAACAGCGCCTCGATGTCGATGTCGCGCCCGGTGGCGACGTAGCGTCCGAGCGCCCGCAGGAACGTGCGCAGACCGTCGTTGCCGGTGTCCTCGACGTGGATCGCCACGGCGTCGGGCAGTGTGGCGGACACCAGGCCGGTCAGGACGTGTCCGGGCCCGGCCTCGAGGAAGACGCGCACACCGTCGGCCCGCATGGCCTCCAGCTCGTCGCTGAACCGGACGGGTTTCACGAGGTGCTCGGCAAGGCGGGCCGCGATCGCCGCGGGCTCGGACGGATACGGTTCCGCCGTGGTGTTCGACCACACCGGCAGCATCGGCGGGCGCAGCCGCACGTGCGCGAGCGTCTCGGCGAACGCCGCGTCGGCGCCGGCGAGCAGCGGCGTGTGGAAGGCGCACGCGACATCGAGGCGCTGGGCGTGGATGGAGCGGCCCTTGAGGATGGACGAGAGGACGTCGACCGCGAGCGTCGGCCCGCCGATCACAACCTGGTCGGGAGCGTTGAGGTTGACGGCCCAGATGTCCTGGCGGCCCTCCAGCAGGGCGCGGGTCGCCTCCTGTGGCTGGCGGATGGCGACCATCGCGCCGGGATCCTCCCCGACGGCGCCGAGGATCGCCTCGGCCCTGGCCGCCGACAGGCCCACCAGGTCGTCCGGATCGATGACGCCGGCGTACGCCAGCGCCGGCAGCTCGCCGTAGCTGTGCCCGGCGACGGCGTCGGGCACGATGCCGAACTGCGTCAGCAGGCCGGCAAGGCCTGAGTCCAGCAGGCCGAGCAGCGGCTGCGCGTGGCGGGTGTCGGTCACGGCCGCACGCTGGGCGCTGCGTTCGTCGTCGCTGAAGACGCTCGGCGGGAACAGCAGCGCCTCCAGGTCGGGGTAACCGGCCAGACGCATCCGCAGCTGTGGGAACAGCATGACCAGGTCGCGGGCGGCCCGGACGCGCTGACTACCTTGACCGGAAAACAGGAACGCCACCTTGCCCTCGACCACATTCCGGGTGAAGACGCCCGGAATCGCCAAGCCATCGCAGACGGCGGCGATCTGGGTCTTCAGTTCGTCCCACGAGCCCGCGACAAGGCAGAACTGGACCGGCTTGTCGGAGTCGGCGGCCAGCGTGAAGGCGACGTCCTTCAGTGCGATCGCGTGGTTGGCGTCCCACAGCGCCACGACGGCCCGGAGGCGGTCTTGGGCCTCGGCCGCGTCGTCGCCGCGCGCCAGGAACAGTTCGCACGGCCAGACGGGGCTGGCGGGTTCGTCGGGGATGGCGGGTGAGTAGTTTTGGATGATCGTGTGGAAGTCGGTGCCGCCGAACCCGAAGCCCGACACGCCGGCGATCCGGCGGGGCGTGTTCCAGGGGATGGCGTGGCCGTTGGCGTTGAAGCGGAACGGCGAACGGCCCGGCTTGTATGTGCGCACCGGGCGCTCCAGGTGGAGGGTCGGCGGGATCACGCCGTGCCGCACGGACAGCGCCGCCTTGATCACGCTGGCGACCCCGGCCGCGCACTTGGCGTGGCCGATCTGGGTCTTGATCGAGCCCAGCCAGGTCTCACCCGGCAGGCCGCCGGCGTCGAGCATCACATGGGACAGGGCCGACAGCTCCGCCCGGTCGCCGACCGCGGTGCCCGTGCCGTGCGCCTCGATCAACCCCACCTCGCTCGGCAGCACACCGGCCCGCTCGTACGCCCGGCGCAGGGCGGACGTCTGGCCGGCCATGTTGGGGGCGGTCAGCCCGAGGGAACGCCCATCCGAGGCGCCGTCGATCGAGCGGATCACCGCGTAGATCTTGTCGCCGTCCCGTTCGGCATCGCCCAGCCGCTTCAGGATGAGCACTCCACAGCCCTCGCCCAACGCCAGGCCGTCGCCCGCCTCGTCGAACGTGGCACAGTAGCCGCGCTTGGACAGGGCGTACGTGGAGCAGAACAGCGTGTAGTCGAGGATGCTGTTGTGCAGGTCCGTGCCGCCGCAGATGACCATGCCGGCCCGGTTGTTCCACAGCTCCTGGCACGCCACGTCGAGCGCCGCCAGCGAGGACGCGCACGCCGCGTCCACCGTGAAGTTGCGCCCGCCGCAGTTGAGCCGGTTCGCGATGCGGCCCGAGGTGACATTCGACAGGATGCCGGCGAACGAGTCCTCGTCGAGCTTCGGCAGGATCTCGCTGACCTCGGGCGGAAGGTCGCCCAGCAGGCTGCGCAGGCCGGGCCGTGAGCCGTACGCGCTGGACAGTTCGCCCATCGCCTCGACGCCGAAGATGACGGACGTGTCGGGCAGGCCCTCCTTGATCCGGTCCGCGTACCCGGCGTCCTGCAGGGCTCGCTTGGCGACGAGAAGACTCAACAGCTGGGCCGTCTCGATGGAGGACACGGAGGCGGGCGTGATGCCGAACTCCAGGGGGTCGAACTCGGCCGGGCTGAGGAAACCGCCCCACTTCGACACGACGAAGTCGGTGTCCGTCGTGTCGGGCCGGTAGAAGATCTCCGGATCCCACCGCTCGGGCGACACCTCGGTGACGGTGTCCTTGCCCATGAGGATGTTGGTCCAGAACTCGTCCACGTTGCCCGCCTGCGGGAACAGCGCGGCCATGCCGATGATGGCGATCGGCTCCTCGGCGGCGACGAACCCGCTTGGGCCGGCGACGAGCGCCGGCTCGGGGTCGGCGAGGGCCACGACGGGGGTCAGGCCGTCGATCAGGCGGTCGGCCCCGTCGCACACCTCGGCGTGCAGGTCCACCATCGTGCGGGGCTCATGGAGCAGGCCGACGATGGCGCCGATCATGAACAGGCCCCGTTCGGTCTGGTCGGCCCGGGGCACCGTCTCCAGCCGGCCCGTCGCCGGGTTGCGTTCCAGGCCTTTGGAGGCGACGCGGGCGCGTCCGAGGTTGAGCTCCTCCAGCGTGGTGCGCCGGGCCAAGGAGGGCATGTCCGCGGCGTCGAGACGGTGCCGTTCGGCGGCGAAGAAGTCCGCATAGGGGGTGGGCAGAGCCCGCGTGTCCTGACCGGGAGCCGACTCCAGCAGGACGGTGTGGTCCGAGGCGAGCGCCAACTCCTGGTAGGTGGCCGTGATCGCGCCGGACGTGACCGCTTCGGTCGTGGTGAGGTACGCGGAGCCGATCTGGAGGCCGATCTTGGCGCCCCGTGCGGCGAGCGAGGCCGCCATGATCGCGACGAATGCCGACGACCATGCGTCGTGGATGCCGCCCGCGAACAGGACGCTGACGGCCGCCGGGTCGTCGAAGGCGAGCAGCCGCGCGATCTGTTGCTCCCACAGGATCGTCGAGGCGAGCGGGCCGACATGCCCGCCCGACTCGCGACCCTCGAAGATGAACCGGCGCGCCCCATCCTTCAGGTACGTGTCGAGCAGCCCGGGCGAGGGGACGTGAAGGAACGCCGCGATGCCGGCGGCCTCGAAGCGTTTCCCCTGGTCGGGGCGTCCGCCGGCGATCACGACCGCGGCCGGGGCGCACGGTGCGGCGAGCACCTGTTCGGCCTGTGCGTCGTACACGGCGGGCGGGATGAAGCCGAGCAGGCCCACGCCCCAGGGCCGTCCGTCGACGGCGTCGCACGCGGCGGCCAGGCTCCGGCCGGCGGCCTCGGCGGGCGCCAGGCCGAGCGACAGCATGGGCAGCCCGCCCGCCCGTGCCACGTCCTTCAGGAACGCGGGCGTGTCGGAGACGCGGGCCATCGGCCCCTGGACGATGGGGTAGGCGACCCCCAGGCTGGTGGCCAGCTCCGAGGAGGCCTGCCAGGGCGCGTGGTGCTTCGCCTGGCGCAGATGCCCGTGGGCGGCCTCCGCGATGGCGTGGAGCAGCGTGTCGAGTTTGTGGTAGCGACTCGCGATGTCCCGGGCCAGTTCGAGGTCCTGCCCGGCGGGGATCAGGTGGCGTTCCGGGTCGAATCCGCCGAGGTACTGGTCCGGGTCGTCGCCACGGTCCAG
>WQUE01000020.1 GCA_009785885.1 Actinomycetes bacterium | reverse complement strand
TCGTACAGGGCTTCGCCGTCGGCGAACGCATGGCCGAGGTCGGCGAGCATCTGCGTCGCGGCCGGGCGGATGTCGAGCGTCTCCGCGGTCGCCCCGATCGTCTCCATGAGGGCCAGTGCGTTCGATTTCGTGCCCTCCGTCGTGGCGAAACCGGGCATGGTGAACGCGAGGATGTCGGTGCGCGGACGCCCCAGCAGATCCAGCGTGCGTGCACACACGAGCAGCGCCTGCGTGCTGTCCAGGCCCCCGGACACGCCGAGGACGAGTTTCGGCGCGCCGATCGCCCGGACGCGCCGTGCCAGGGCGTGCACTTGGATCGCGAAGGCCTCGGTGCAGTCGCGGGCCAGCTGGTCCGGGTCCTCCGCAACGAACGGGAACCGCCGGGCCGGTGCGTCCTGGCCGGCCGGGACGGTGGCCGGCGGGGTGTCGCGGTCGCCCGTCCCGCGTTCGCCCATGAGCCGGCGCACGTCGACGTCGGCGAGCGTGCCGGACGGGCCGGTGGGCCAGCGTCCGGACTCGCCCCGCACCTCGCCGCACTCGTACACGAACGTCGCACCGTCGAACACCGCGTCGGTCGAGGACTCTCCGGGCCCGGCGTTCGTGCCGACGACCGCGCAGGCGCACCGCCGCGACGTCGCGCGTGCCGACGCGGCCCGCTCGTCGGCCCGGCCGATCGCCGCGGGGGACGCGGCCATGGCTACCAGCACGGTCGCGTCCTGGGGCCACTCGCCGACCGGCGTGGGGACGGACGTCGCCGCGTCGTCGCCCACCGCGACGCGGACCCGCAGCTCGGGCAGACCGGGCACCGCGACGACCAGGTCCGGGTCGAAGGCGGCCTCGCGCCCCGCGAACGCGACGGTGTCCCGGACACCCTCACCGGCGCCGAACCAGCGCGCCGCGTCGCCCATGCGGCTCCGGGGAACGAGGCCGAGCAGCGCGCCCCGGTGCAGGATGGCCGCGCAGTCGTAGAGGCGGGACCGCCGTCGCACCGGCGTCCCGACGACGAGTACCGTGTCCAGGTCGCGCGTCGCCTCGCACAGCCAGGCCACGGTGGTCTCGGCCGCATCGAGCAGCGCGTCCTGGAAGAACAGGTCCCCGCACGTGGCGCCGGTCAGGCACAGCTCCGGGTAGGCGGCGAGCCGTACCCCGTCCGCGGCCAGCACGGTCGCATCGGCCAGGATCGCACGGGCGTTCGCGACCGGGTCGGCGAGCACGACCGGCACGACCCGCGCCGCGACACGGGCGAAACCCTCGGCATTCAGACCGGTGACATCCACGCGATCCAGCCTAGGGGACACGCGGACCCCGGTGCGTGCCGTGGCGGGGGAGCCGTACTACTGTCGTCGTCAGTCGTCGACCCGGACGACAGTAAAGGAGGGATCATGGCTGGCACATTCGAGGTCTATCAGGACAAGGCTGGTAAGTTCCGCTTCCGCCTCAAGGCGGGCAACGGGCAGGTCGTCGCCGTCGGCGAGGACTATGAGAGCAAGTCCAACGCGATCAAGGGCTGCGAGGCCGTGCAGCGCGCCGCCGAGGACGCCAAGGTGGTCGACCTCACCGAGTGAGCCCCCGGACCGCACGCGGCGTTCAGGGCCTTCCGAGGCGCTGGCGGCGGGCCACGACGACGGGCTGTCAGGGTGTCCTGGCGGCCCGTCCTGGCTTCTCACAGGCCGCGGGCGCGATGGCAACGCCACCCCACCATCTCGCCAATTGAGACACCTGTCCGCTGTGTGGCTACTGTTTCGTAGAATGAACGACATGAGCAGGACCGCATCGCTCGTACTCATCTAGCGCTTCGTCACCTCGGCGAAGCGCTCCCTCGTCCGCCTGGCCGGCGGCGGGGGTTTTTTGTTGCACGTCCACGCCGGGGGAGCGACACCCCGGCCACAGAGAGGAGAGCCCATGGAGACCGGTGAAAGGGCGCCGATGACCGGCGCCCAATCCCTGCTGGCCGCGCTGGAGCACGCCGGGGTCGAGGTCATCTTCGGCATTCCGGGTGCTGCCAACCTGCCGGTCTACGACCTGCTGTTCGATTCGCCGATCCGACACATCCTGGTGCGCCACGAGCAGGGCGCCGGGCACGCGGCCGAGGGCTACGCGGTGGCGACCGGCAAGGTGGGCGTCTGCCTGACGACGTCCGGCCCGGGCGCGACGAACCTGGTGACGGCCCTGGCCGACGCGTACATGGACTCGGTGCCGATCGTGGCGATCACCGGACAGGTGGCGTCCACGGCGGTCGGCACGGACGCGTTCCAGGAGGCGGACGTCCGGGGCATCACGATGCCGATCACGAAGCACAACTTCATGGTCACGCACACGGCGGACATCGCGCAGGCGATCAAGGACGCGTTCCACATCGCCTCGACGGGCCGCCCCGGGCCGGTGCTGGTCGACATCACGAAGGACGCGCTCGCGTCGAGCGCCGTTTTCGAGTGGCCGAAGACGTACAACCTGCCCGGCTACAAGCCGACGCTGAAGCCGCACGTCCGCCAGATCCGCGAGGCGGCGCGCATGATCGCGGCGGCGGAACGCCCGGTGTTCTACATCGGCGGCGGCGTGATCCGCTCGGGTGCGTCCGCCCAGTTGCGCGCGCTCGTCAAGGACACCGGCATTCCGGTCGTGGCGACGCTCATGGCCCAGGGGGCGTTCCCGTCCAGCGATCCGCTGTTCTACGGCATGCCCGGCATGCACGGCACGGTCGCGGCGGTGGGGG
>WQUE01000019.1 GCA_009785885.1 Actinomycetes bacterium | reverse complement strand
ACGTGAACTGGTTCCGCAAGGACGCCGACGGGCACTTCATCTGGCCGGGCTTCGGGGACAACGTCCGCGTGCTCAAGTGGATCACCCAGCGGATCGACGGTGACGTGGACGCCGTCGAGACGCCCATCGGCTACCTGCCCTGCGAGGGCGACCTGGACGTCGAGGGCCTGGACGTGTCCGAGGACGTGATGAAGGAACTGACCACCTTCGACCACAACTCCTGGGCCGCGGAGATTCCGCTGATCCAGCAGTGGTACGCGTCCCTGGAGGCCGACGGCAAGCGACCGCCCAAGGTCCTGCGCCAGCTCCTGAAGGAACTGTCGGACGCCTGCGCGTAGATCGTTCGTCGCAAGGAAGTGAGTTAAGCCGCGTACTCGCGGCTTAACTCACTTCCTTGCCCCTTCCCGAGCGCACCACTCAGGTAGTCCGACCCGCACGGCGGACGTACAACCTCCATGCGGTCACGCACCCAGCAAGACAGAGCGCGAACAGGATCGCGAACTCCAGCGGGCCGATGCGTGTGCCGCCCAGGATACCGGCAAGCATCACAGCAAGGATGAACGACACGACAATACATACGAGAAATACGAGCATTCCAACAAGAAATCGTGCTGTTGGCGCGACTTGAAGATGTGGACGTCCGGTCATCTGTGCCCCCTAGCCTGGCTTCTCTACTCGCACCGCGGCATGACTCAGATACCTGTGGTCGTGATCGTGGCGGTGTTATTGTACTGCGACGGCGTCACTCCGGAACTGGAACCCATCAGTCTGCCGCCATGCTTTGACGCGCCGATCCCGCATCGCCATGAATGGCGCCGCACCACTGCGGCTTGTAGAGCCTGCTCGCCTGTGACGTCCGTCCTCCCGGCGGCCCAATCAGTGCCGTTTCCGCCACGAGCTGAGACCGCATCGCTTGGCCGGGCTCCGAAGAAGTCCCGCAAACCTTCCGCACCCTATGCGGCTTGGGTGAGTGTCTCCTGTGCGGGCGCCCGCCCGGGGGAACGCAGGGGGGTCCCGACCAGTTCGAGCAGGGTCCGAATACGCTGAATGGAGTAGTCCGTCTCCATCGCCAACTGGCGGATGCTCGTGCCAGCCTCGTATTGGCGGCGCAGGCCACGTCCCACTTGCTCCGCGAAGGCCCTATCGAGGCGGACGTTGGGTTCCAGTTGGGGGATTCGGACCACGTCTCCGCCGGCGTAGCCGGCATGCTGCTGGCCCCGTGGCACAACATCTGCGGGAGCTTCGTCGCCCCAGACCGTCCATCCCGGCTGCGGGTAGCGGGCGAACATCTCCAGGTACGGACCGGGCGAACAGAGCTCGATGAAACCGTACTGCTCATCCGGCTTGCGGGAATGCTCCCGCTTCCGGGTCTCGATCATGTTGACCTGGCTGCGCGCCGGTGGCAGGGTCCGCATGGAGCCACGCACCCCGAACAAGATCAACTCGGTCACATTGCGGAAGTAGAAGCCGACGCCCCGCCCGTCGGGTCCACCATCCTTGCGACGCTTGGCCCAGACGACATTGGACACATACCGGAAGCCCCATGCCTTCATCACCTGGAGCCCCTCGACCAGCAGCGCATTCGGCACCCAGAGGTAAAGATGCGCGTTGGTGGCCGCCACCGCACGAACGTCAATCGCACAGATCTGATCCAGCGACAAGGTTGAATATCGGTCCAGACGACGGTGCTCGGGCGCGACCTTGCCGGTGCGGTTCTGGAAACGCCACGGTGGGTCAGCGAGGATCGTGCGGAAGCCGCCGTCCACCTGCGGCAACGGCGGGGGATCGGTGGTGAGTCGCAGCGGGGTGGTGGTCGTCGTCATAGGGCAAGCCTACCAGTAAAGATCTAATCTGTCGTATTAGATCTTTAGTCCGGCGTGTCGCGTTCTGTCTTCCAGCCGGACCACGTGCAACGACAGATGCCGACAGCCAGCACCGGGCAGCCGCCAGCATCGCCCCGCTTCAGGCGATCGCGCAGCTTGTCCATGTTCGTTGTTGTGGTGGTGCTCAACACCTTCTTGGCATCAGCTTCGCTCATGCCCGCCTCACGGCGAAGGCGCTGGCCAAGGAGACGCAGATCGTCCTGCGTACGTGTGATGAGCACGGCGCTGTCGATCAAGCCGAAGTCGTACAACGCCCGATAGGCGGCAAGATCGCGGTCCAGGTTGCCGTCCTTGGCATTCCACTCGAGGTCGAGCGCTATCCGACCGCGCATGTTGTCGACCTTGTAGCCCTTGCTCTCCGCCTGCGACCGGGCCACCACGGGCTCTGTCTCGCCGGCTTCCCGGAACGGCATCAGGCGCCGGTCCAGGGTGATGGAGGTGTCGACTCGTGCCTCGCGCCAGCCGCGTGAGCGGAACGCGCGATTCATGCGCTTGGCCAGGCCGGATTCCTCTCCGCCGGCCAGGATCAGGTCGTCATCGATCAGGTCGAACTTGTCAAGCACCTCCATGACGTGCGTGTAGGCCTCGGGGTCGGCGGTCTTCAGGACGCCCGCCGCGTTCCGCGTCTCGACGAACTCGTAGCGCACCAAGACGTCCACCGGGACCGCCGTCCTGTACGAGGTTGTCAGATCCATGACGCCAGCCTAAGAGGGTGCTGAAATACCGAGGCCCCAGCGAGGACGTGCCGGGCGGGATGAGCCGCAAGGACAGATGTAGTGGTCGTAGTGGACCTACGGCCACTACATATGGACACAGCGGATCGCCCGATCC
>WQUE01000018.1 GCA_009785885.1 Actinomycetes bacterium | reverse complement strand
ATCATCGACCAGGTGTCGACGAGCGAGTACAAAGACCGGGACTGGGACGCGTACCGCAACAACCGCATCGGTTTCGTGTTCCAGAGCTACAACCTCATCCCGCACCAGAGCGTGCTCGCGAACGTGGAACTGGCGCTGACGCTGACGGGCGTCGCCGCGGCCGAGCGCAAGCAGCGGGCGAAGGCGGCGCTGGAGCAGGTCGGCCTCACCGAGCACATCCACAAGCTGCCCAACCAGCTGTCCGGCGGGCAGATGCAGCGGGTCGCGATCGCCCGGGCCCTGATCAACGACCCCGAGATCGTGCTCGCCGACGAGCCGACCGGTGCGCTCGACTCGACCACCGGCACGCAGGTGATGGGCCTCCTGAAGGGCATCGCCCAGGACCGTCTCGTCGTCATGGTGACGCACAACCCCGACCTGGCCAAGCGGTACGCGACCCGGATCGTGTCGCTGAGCGACGGTGTGGTCGTCGCCGACACGCGCCCGTACGACCCGGGGGACGACGCGCGCGAGGCCAAACCGGCCCGGCGCACGTCGATGAGTTTCCTCACGGCGATCGCGCTCAGCTTCCGGAACCTGATGACGAAGAAGGGCCGCACGCTCATGACGAGCTTCGCCGGCTCGATCGGCATCGTCGGCATCGCCACGATCCTGGCGCTCGCGAACGGCGTGAACGCGTACATCGCCGGCGTCGAGGAGAACACGCTGTCGCTGTATCCGCTCACGATCCAGACGCAGGGCATCGACCTGACCAGCCTTCTGACGAACGGCGGTGGGAACTCGTCCGACGGCAGCGCGCCCGCCGGCCAGGCACACGCAAACAACCAGATGGCCCAGATGTTCTCCCACATCGGGACGAACGATCTGGCCTCGCTGAAGACATTCCTCGATTCGCCCTCCTCCGGCATCACACCGTACGTCAACGCGATCGACTACGGCTACAACATCACCCCGCAGATCTTCGCCGCGGACACGTCCAACGGGGTGCGGCAGGTCAATCCGAACAAGGTCTTTGCGGCCCTGGGGATGGGCGGATCGAGCGACTCCGCCCTGGCGTCGAGTTTCCCGTTCGGCATGTCGGCGGATTCGTTCTCCGAACTGCCGTCCGATCTCGACCTGGTGCGCGGCCAGTACGACATGGTCGCCGGGGATTGGCCGACGAGTCCGGACGAAGGCCTGCTGGTCCTGTCGTCGTCCGGCGGGGTGTCGGACTACATTCTGTACACGATGGGACTGCGCAACCCGGACGACCTGGCGAAAATGGTGCAGGGCCTGGCCAGCGGCACGCCGTTCACCGTCCCGGATTACGGCCAGCAGACGTTCACGTACGAGCAACTCATGGGCGTCGGTTTCACCGTCGTGCCGGCGACGGCGTTCTACGAATACGACCCGGCGTACCAGGTGTGGACGGACCGAAGCGGCGATGCGGCGTGGCTGAAACAGGCCCTCAGCCGGGGGATGCCGCTGCGTATCGTCGGCATCGCCAAGCCCAACCCGGCGGCGACCGCGACGATGCTGAGCCCGGGGCTGTACTATCCGGCGAGTCTGATCGCGGCGTTGATGAACCAGGCCGCGTCGTCGAGTGTCGTGCGGGATCAGCTGGCGACCCCGGACATCAACGTGTTCTCGGGGAAGACATTCGCGCAGGACAAGGCGACGAACAGCCTGAAGGATTTCGATTTCTCCTCGCTGATCAACGTCGATCCGACGGCGTTGTCCCAGATGCTCAACATCGACCCGTCCGCGTTCAAGGTCGATCTTGGCAGCCTGAACCTGTCCTCGCTGGGCAAGAACGTCTCGAACCTGCAACTGCCGCCGCCCGACCTGATGTCCCTGTTCGGCAACCTGAACATCCAGGTGTCGCCCCAGGCGCTCACGTCGTTGCTGACGCAGACCGTCGGCGACTACCTCGCCGACGTGCTCCCCGGTGGGCTGCTGCCACCGGTTGTCCCCACGACGACCACGACATCCACGACATCGTCGGCGCCGCCGGTCACCACAACCTCGTCGGCGGCCACAACGCCTCCGCCGCCGACACCGACCGGGCCATCCACAACCGGCCCGCCGTCGTCGACCACTCCGCCGTCGAGCCCGCCCGTGACCACGTCGGCGACCCCGGTGCCCACCCCGTCGTCCCCCACCCCGTCGACCACCGCGGCGCCGTCCACGAGCACCGCGACGACCGCGCCGGCCACGCCTGTTCCACCCACGACCCCGGCGACCGTCCCGCCGGCCACGACCGTCCCGCCGTCGACCGCGACGGCGACGCCGGCGGTGCCCTCGCCCACGCCGGCCCTTGCGGCCGCCCTCACGCTGTTCGGGCTGCCGGCCGCGCCCGTGCCCACCTCGGCGCCGGCGAGCACGGCGACCGCCGGACCGGGGACGCCGGCCGCCGTGCCCCAGGCGGGCGTCCCGACGACGGCCCCCACAACCTCCGCTCCCACGACAAGCGCGCCCACGTCCGCGGCGCCGGTTCTCCCGACGAGCCTGCCGTCCGATCTTGCGAGTTATCTGCCGTCGAATCTTGCGAGTTACCTGCCGACGAATCTGCCGTCGAATCTTGCGAGTTATCTGCCGACGAGCCTGCCGTCGAATCTTGCGAGTTACCTGCCGACGAATCTGCCGTCGGTCTTGCCGACGTCCCTGCCCAGCATTCCGACCGTGAACGACGTGGTCGACTCGTTCACGACGTGGTTCGCACGTCCGGACGTGCAGG
>WQUE01000017.1 GCA_009785885.1 Actinomycetes bacterium | reverse complement strand
AGGTTGTCGCGAGTTAGCTACACGCAAGGGCGGTAGAGACAACCCCTTTGCGTGTAGCTAACTCCAGGGGCCACCGTTCAGCGGGCCTTCCCGCCGGCTTTTGCCAGCAGATCGGCCCGTGGATCGGATTGCTGGGCCAGGTGGGCGTACTGGCCGAGGGCCGCCGCGGCCTCGGTCGACAGCGCGCCCGGCACGGCCACGACGACGGTCGCCAGCAGGTCGCCCCGGTCGCCCGGGCCCTGGCTGACGCCCTTGCCGCGCACCCGGAACGTCCGCCCGTTGGGCGTGCCCGGCGGGATCTTCAGCCGCACCGGATCGCCGCCCAGCGTCGGCACGTCGATCATCGCCCCGAGCGCCGCCTCGGGGTACGTCACCGGCACCTCGACGGTCAGGTTGTGCCCGGCCCGGCCGAACACCGGGTGCGGACGTACGTGCACCGTGACGTACAGATCCCCTGGCGGGCCGCCGTTCTCGCCCGCCGATCCCTTGCCCTTGATGCGGATCCTCTGGTTGTCGTTGACCCCGGCCGGGATGCGCACCTGCATCGTGCGGCGGCTCGCCGCGCGCCCCGAACCGTGGCAGTCGGGGCACGGGTCGTCCACGACGAGGCCGCGCCCGTGGCAGTCGGGGCACGGCTGCGTCAGGCCCATCAGCCCCCCGCTCGTCGCAACGCCCGACCCCTGGCACGCCGGGCACACGCGCGGCACCGTGCCCGACTTGGCGCCCGTCCCGCGGCACGTCTGGCACGGCTCGTCCCCGACCATCCGCACGCCGACCGTCGTCCCGTCGACCGCTTGCGCGAAGTCGATCGTGACCTCGCCCTCGATGTCCGCGCCGCGCCGCCCCGGGCTCCGCGACGACGACGCCCCGCCCGAGGCGCCCCGCCGCGCCTGCCCGAACAGGTTGCCCAGCAGGTCGCTGAGGCCCGCGTCGGTGCCGTTCGAGGCGGTCGCGGTGCGGAACAGGTCGTCCCACGACCCCGAACCACCGAAGCCGCCCGAGGACGGCCGCTGGAACCGGAACGCCCCCGCGCCCAGCAGGCTGCGTGCCTCGTCGTACTCTTTGCGCTTGTCAGGGTCGGACAGGATGTCGTTGGCCTCGCTGGCGTCCTTGAAACGCTGCTCGGCCTTCTTGTCGCCCGGGTGGGCGTCGGGGTGGTTGTCGCGGGCGATCTTGCGGAACGCCTTCTTGATGTCGGCCGGCTTCGCATCCTTGGGCACGCCGAGGACCTTGTAGTAGTCCTTCTCGAAGTAGTCCTTCTGGCTCATCGGTCGCGCCCCCTTCTCGCCGCTAGGCCTCGGGCGCCGCGACGGCCACACGGGCCGGACGGATCACCTGGTCGTTCAGCGTGTACCCCGGCTGGATCACCTGGACGACGCTCATCGGCTCGGCGTCCGGCGTCGGCACCTGGTACAGCGCCTCGTGCCGGTTCGGGTCGAAGTCCTCCCCGACGCCGCCGAACGACGCCAGCCCCAGCTTCCCGGTGACCCGCGTCAGCTCCGCCGCGACCAGCCGCAGGCCCTCGGGCAGCTCCCCACCCTCGGCCTCCTGCGCGTGCGCGACCGCGTCCAGCACCGGCATCAGCTCCCGCACCGCCGCCTCCGCGCCCTGTGCGCGCGCCTGCGCCCGGTCGCGGTCGACGCGCCGCTTGTAGTTGACGTACTCGGCCTGGAGCCGCTGCAGGTCGTCGGTCCGCTCGGCCACCAACGCCTCCAGTTGGGCGATCCGCTGCTCATCGGTCAACGGGACGGACGCCCCGGCATCCCCGGCCTTGGCCGCGGCCGCCGCGTTTACGGAGGCGATCAGCTCGTCCAGGTCGGCATCGGTGATGCGCGGGGTTTCCGCATCCGGCGTGGGGACGTCCGACGTGGGGACGTCGGGTGCCGCATCGGCCGGTGCCCCCGGGGCGGCCGGGGCCGGGACGTCGGTCCCAGCCTCGGCCTTGCCCCGCGAGGTGGCGTGTTTGTGCTTGTCGTCGCTCGTCATCAGCTGTTCTTCGGCTCCTCGTCGATGATCTCGGCGTCGACGACGTCGTCATCGGACGACGAGGCTTGCGCGTCGCTGAACCCGGTGGCGTCGAAGTCGTGCGGATCGGACGGACCTTGCGCGGACGCGCTGGCGGCCTGGGCCGCCTGGTACATCGCCTGGCCCATCGCGGAGGCCTTCTGGTTCACCTCGTCCATCGCGGCCTTGATCTCGTCGAGGTTGTCGGTGCCCTTCAGCGCCTCGTTCAGCTTCGCGAGGGCCTCGGTCACGGGCGTCTTCACGTCCTCGGGGATCTTGTCCTCGTTCTCCTTCAGCAGCTTCTCCGTCCGGAACGACAGGTTCTCGGCCTCGTTGCGGGTCTCGACGGCCTCGCGGCGCGCCTTGTCCTCGGCGGCGTGCGACTCGGCCTCGCGGGTCATGCGGTCGATCTCGTCCTTGCCGAGCGCCGTGCCGCCGGTGACCGTCATCGACTGCTCCTTGCCGGTGGCCGTGTCCTTCGCGTACACGTGCACGATGCCGTTGGCGTCGATGTCGAACGTGACCTCGATCTGGGGCAGGCCGCGCGGCGCGGGCATCAGCCCGGTCAGCTCGAAGTTGCCGAGCGACTTGTTGTCGCGCGCGAAGTCCCGCTCGCCCTGGTACACCTGGATCATCACGGACGGCTGGTTGTCCTCGGCCGTCGTGAAGATCTCGGAGCGCTTCGTCGGGATCGTCGTGTTCCGCTCGATGAT
>WQUE01000016.1 GCA_009785885.1 Actinomycetes bacterium | reverse complement strand
AGCCGGCGTCGTCGGGCACGGGTCGCCCGTGTGAGGCAAGGACCGGAGTCTTCGTCTCACGCATGGGTCATCATGATACCGGGTACACCAGGAAACTGGGGGATCGCCGCGAGCGCTCGCGCCCCCGCTCGCCGGGCGCACTGTGGGGTGGGTGGCCACGCGTGAAGACCGGTCTTCGCCCGGGATCCACTGCCGGACAATCCCCGCAATCGCTGCACGTGACCCGCAGCGAATCTACACTATGCTGGCCCTCACGAGGAGGTGCCCCATGACCGGTGCGCTGCTGGGCCAGTTCATCGATCTTGAGCGGGTGGATCCCCTTCAGAGGGCGTTCGCGGATGCGACGGAGTTGGGCGCGATCACCGTGGACAATGTGGGGGCGCCCGTCGTCGCCGCCGCTCACTTCAGCGAGTTCTGCAAGCGCATGCGCGCCAATCCGGCGACGAACCGGCTGTGCCGGCTGTGCGACGCCCACGGGTCGATGCAGGCCGCCATCAACCAGCGTGCCTACGTCTACCGCTGTCACGCGGGGCTCGTCGACATCTCCGTTGCCCTCGTCGTCAACGGCTGGTACCTCGGCGCGATCCTGTGCGGGCAGGCCCTCCTGAGCACACGGACCGGCGAACCGCCACCGCTCATCGCGGAGGACACCCACTGGAAGGCAAACCCGACGCTCCGGAGCTTGTACGACGACATCCCGCGCGTCAGCCTCAGCAAGGTGCGAGGCGTGGCCGATGCCCTCTTCGAGCTGAGCCGCGACATTGCGGGCACCACGCCCGGGCGGATCAACCAGCGGCCCACCGTGGTGCCGCTCGCGCCCCCACCCGCCGCGGTGCCCGAGCCCGAGCCCGACGGGCAGACCCGCGAGACGATCGACGCGGCGGTGTCGATGGACCTGGTGGGTGCGATCGACGCCGCGACCGGCGTTCTCGACCGCATCTGGCGCGCGCCTCTGGCGCAGGACCGGTTGGCGGCGCTGCGCCGGTTCCACGAACAGCTCCTCGGCATCCTGGGAGATGTCGACTCCGCCAGGTCGGCTCGCCGGGCCGAGGTTGCGCTCCCGCAGCGCCTCGCCACGGACCGGTGGCAGGCGCAGCTCGCCACAGAGTCGCTGCTGGATGCGATCGTCACCGCCCTTGACCATCAAGGCGCCGCCCCCTGGCACGTCCGGTTGCGGAACGCGGTCGTGCGCGACGTGGCGTCCAACCTCGACCTGGGGCAGGCAGCCGCCAGTGTGGGGATGTCGCCCAGCCACCTATCGCGTTCGTTCCGACGCGAGACGGGAATGACCTTCGCCGACTTCAAGACCGCCGAGCGCCTGCGACGGGCCCAGTTGCTGCTCAGCCACACGGACACGCCGATCGGCGATGTCGCCGCGATGGTCGGTGTGGCGCATCCGGGCTACTTCACCCGCCTGTTCCGCGCGCACACCGGCCTGACTCCAGGCGAGTGGCGCCGGAACAGCCTCACACCCGATCCCTCCCGCGCCGCTGCTCGAGACAGGCGGCCAACTCCGGCATGCCCACCCCCGTGAGGGCCGACACCTCCCAAACCTCGGACGCCCCCGCGCGTCCCAGCCGAGCCCGTGCGATCGCACATTCGTCCGGTGTCGCCGCGTCGACCTTCGTCACCACGCCGACCACCGGCTGCGTGAAATACGTCCGAAAGCCCGGGGGGATCGTCTCGCGGGGCTCGATGGCCGACTGGAGGAACACGACCAGGCTCGCCGCGTACGCGGCCTGCTGCAGGGCGCGGCGCATCCAGCCGTATGTCAGGTACTCCCCGGGGGTGTCGATGTACTCATCGTCCAGGCGCGTCGTCTGCGTCTTGACGTAGGCCAACTCGCGGTCCGCGAGGCGCTGCACGAGCGTCGTCTTGCCGCAGCCGACGCTGCCGACGAGCATCACCCGCCCCACGTCAGGTCCTGGTGATCGGCGCGGGCGTGAAGCCGAGCACGGTGCGGAGCACCTCGGCCGCCGCTTCGACCGCCTGTTCCACGTCGGCCAGATCACCCAGCAGAACGAGCGACCCGGAGAAGCGGTCGACGAAGCCGAGCCGCACATTGGCCGCCTTGGACGCCGCGTCGGCGGCGATGATCGCCGCCTCGGACGGGGTGATCGTGAGCACGCCGATGGCACCCCCGGGTGACAGCCCGACCTGCTCGTACAGGTCCGCGCCCGGGTTGGCGATGATGTGTGCGAGCGTCACCTGCTTGCCGGGGACGAACTCCTGAATGATGCGCTGCTTGTCAGCCATCATCTACCCTCCCGGCCTCGCCCACGCGGCGGCAACGACGTCGTGCCGGCATCCAGCGTGTCATCGCTCCCGCCCCGGCGCGAGGCGCCCCGCGTCCGCGGTCAAGAAAGTGACATCACGTGTCGGGTGTGTGCTCGTCGGAGGCGCAGAAGTGACATGGCGCGTGCAGGTTGGCGCAGTCGGGCGTCGGGGGGGTATCGACGGGGGTTGTGGTGACCTAGGGTCTTGCCCCAGGTGGACCGCCGGGCGACGAGGCCCGAACACACGCTCGTCTTCGCGTCGATCCACCGATGGACGCAAACACGCCGTCCACCATCGCGGCCATCCCAACCGGGCCGCATGGCTCAACCATGACAAGGAGTGAAGTCAATGCAAGAAGCACTGGGAATGGTGGAGACGAAAGGTTTCGTGGCCGCAGTCGAAGCTGCCGACGCCATGGTCAAGGCCGCGAACGTCTCCCTGCTGGGCAGCCAGAGGGTCGGGTCGGGGCTCGTGACGATCCTGGTCCGCGGCGATGTGGGCGCGGTCAAGGCCGCGACTGACGCCGGGGCCGTCGCTGCCGGGAATGTCGGCGAGGTGGTCTCGGTCCACGTCATCCCGCGTCCGCACAACGATGTCGAGAAGATCCTCCCTTCGCCGGCAGCCGCGAAATGAGCTGAGTCGAGGAAGACACCATGGCAAACGAAGAACTGTTCGACCAAGTCCTGGCCGCAGTCAAGCAGCGGATCGGGGGCGAGTCCGGCGCACCCGAGGGCGCCAAGGCCGCCGCCGCGCTGGACAATCTGGCCTCGCGTCCACTGGCCACCGAGTTCGTGGGTGTGAACCCGCTCGGTGACACGATCGGGTTGGTCATCCCCAACGTCGATCCTCAGATCCATGCCCTCATGGGCATCGACCCCAAGTACCGTTCGATCGGCATCATGGGCGCCCGCACCGGCGCCGGCCCGCACATCTACGCGGCCGACGAGGCGGTCAAGGCGACCAGCAGCGAGATCGTCGCGATCGAGTTGCCCCGCGACACCAAGGGTGGTGCCGGGCACGGTTCGCTGATCATCTTCGGCGCCGAAGACGTGTCGGACTCGCGGCGGGCCATCGAGGTGGCCCTGGGCGAACTCGACCGCACGTTCGGCGACGTGTACGCCAACGACGCCGGGCACCTGGAGTTCCAGTACACGGCCCGCGCCAGCTACGCGCTGAACAAGGCGTTCGGCGCCCCGCTCGGCAAGGCCTTCGGCATCACCGTCGGGGCGCCGGCGGCCATCGGCGTGGTTCTGGCCGATGTCGCGGTCAAGGCCGCCACGATCGATGTCGTCGGGTTCTCCAGCCCCGCGAAGGGCACGAGCCTGTCGAACGAGGTCATCGCGTTCTTCACCGGCGACTCCGGCGCCGTCCGCCAGGCCATCATCGCCGCGCGGGAGGTCGGACGGAGTCTGCTGGGCGCGTTGGGTGCCTGGCCCGAGTCGATCACCACCCCCTACATCTGAGGGCGGGAGATAACTCATGCGTTCCAAGCGGTTCGAGGTATTGGATGACCGTCCGGTCAACAAGGACGGGTATGTGACCGAGTGGCCCGAGGTGGGCTTCATCGCGATGGAGGGGCCGAACGACCCCAAGCCGTCGCTGAAGATCGCCGGCGGCAAGGTTGTCGAAATGGACGGCAAGACGCGCGACCAGTTCGACATGATCGACACGTTCATCGCCGACTACGGCATCAGGCTGGAAGGGGCCGAGGCGGTCAACGCCATGGACTCCGTCGAGCTTGCGCGCACGATGGTGGACTTCAACATCCCGCGCAGCGAGGTCGTCCGGCTCACCACGTCGATGACGCCGGCGAAGATCACCGAAGTTGTCAGCCAGATGAACGTGCTCGAGATGATGGTGGCGGTCGCCAAGATGCGCCCGCGCCTTCTCCCGGCCAACCAGGCCCACGTCACCAACGTGCGCGACAATCCGGTGCTGCTCGCCGCCGACGCCGCCGAGGCCGCCCTGCGCGGCTTCGCGGAGGAGGAGACGACGGTCGGCATCGTCCGGTACGCGCCCTTCAACGCGCTCTCCATCCTGGTGGGCGCCGAGATCGGCCGGCCCGGCATCCTGACGCAGTGCGCGGTCGAGGAAGCCACCGAGCTCAACCTGGGCATGCGCGGCTTCACGACGTACGCCGAGACCGTTTCCGTCTATGGCACCGAGCCGGTGTTCATGGATGGCGACGACACGCCGTGGTCGAAGGCCTTCCTGGCCTCCTGCTACGCCTCGCGTGGGCTGAAGATGCGCTTCACGTCCGGCACCGGCTCCGAGGTGCAGATGGGCTACGCCGAGGGCAAGTCGATGCTCTACCTGGAGGCGCGCTGCATCTACATCACGAAGGCGGCCGGTTCCCAGGGCATCCAGAACGGCTCCGTGTCGTGCGTCGGCGTGCCGGCGGCGGTCCCGAGCGGCATCCGGGCGATCCTGGCGGAGAACCTCATCGCCATGTCGCTCGACCTGGAGTGCGCCTCGTCGAACGACCAGACGTTCACGCATTCGGATCTGCGGCGGACCGCCCGCTCGCTCATGCAGTTCGTGCCGGGCACGGACTTCATCTGCTCGGGCTACTCGTCGGTGCCGAACTACGACAACATGTTCGCCGGGTCCAACTGGGACGCGGACGACTACGACGACTGGCTGATCATCCAGCGCGACCTGAAGCTCGACGGTGGGCTCGTGCCCGTGCTGGAGGACGAGGTCATCGCGGTCCGCAACAAGGCCGCGAAGGTGTTGCAGGCCATGTTCCGGGGCATGGGCCTCACGGAGGTGACCGACGCCGAAGTCGAGGCCGCCACGTACGCCCACGGCTCGAACGACATGCCGGCGCGCAATGTGGTCGAGGACCTCAAGGCGGCCGACAACCTGCTCAAGCGCGGACTGACCGGCGTCGACGTTGTGAAGTCGCTCGTCGCGGGCGGCTACTCCGACGTGGCGCAGAACGTCCTGAACATGCTCAAGCAGCGCGTGGTCGGCGACTACCTGCAGACCTCCGCGATCTTGACCCGGGACTTTGGCGTGCTGTCGGCAGTCAACGTGCCCAACGACTACCGGGGGCCCAAGACCGGCTACCAGATCTCGGCTGAACGCTGGAACCAGCTGAAGACCATCCGCCAGGCCGTCAGCCCCGAGAGCATCTGAGGGGGAAACGATGGACGACAAGACCATTATGGCCATCATCGCCGATGTCATGAAGGAGATGGGCGTGGGCGCACCGGCCCCGGCCGCGGGGAGGGCCATCCCGGCCAGCACCGGGCCCGGTCACCTTCGCATCACCGAGACCGGCCCCGCCGAGAAGGGCACCAGCCCGCGTGAGGTGGTGATCGCGCTCGCGCCCGCTTTCGGCGGCGCGCGGACCGCGACCATCATCGACCTGCCCCACGACCAAGTGCTGCGCGAACTGTGCGCCGGCATCGAGGAAGAGGGGTTGTCCTACCGGTTCATCCGCGTGTTCCGCACGGCGGATGTCGGTTTCATCGCGCACGACGCCGCCAAGCTGTCCGGCTCGGGCGTCGGCATCGGCCTCCAGTCGCGTGGCACCACGGTGATCCACCAGAGGGACCTGGCGCCGCTGTCGAACCTGGAACTGTTCAGCCAGGCCCCGTTGATCGACTTGGCCACCTACCGCGCCATCGGCAAGAACGCGGCCAAGTACGCCAAGGGCGAATCGCCCGAGCCGGTGCCGGTCCGCAACGACCAGATGGCCCGGCCGACGTACCAGGCGATCGCCGCGCTCCTGCACATCAAGGAGACGCAGCTGTGCGATCCGGCCAAGAAGACACAGACCCTCCGGGTCGAGTTCGTATAGGAGTGTGGCAACCATGGATCAAGAACAGCTGATTCGCCAAGTCATGGCCGAGGTCCTCGCCAAGCTGGACGCCGGGGCGTCAAGCCCCGCCCCAGCGGCGGGGGGCCGGGTCACCAAGGAGCAGTATCCGCTGGGGGAGAAGTCGCCCCATCTGATCGCCTCGGCCACCGGCAAGCACCTGGAGGACTTCACGCTCGACCGGGTCACGTCCGGTGCGCTGACGGCGGAAGACTTCCGGATCGCCCCCCAGACCCTGGAACTCCAGGCCCAGGTCGCCGAGTCGACCGGCCGGGACAGCTTCGCCCGCAACCTGCGCCGCGCAGCCGAACTGACCGCCGTGCCCGATGACCGGCTCCTGGGCGTGTACAACGCCCTGCGCCCGTACCGCTCGACGAAGGCCGAGCTGTACGCCATCGCCGACGAACTCTCCACGAAGTATGGCTGCACGATCAACGCGGCCTTCATCAAGGAAGCCGCCGACGTGTACGAGAAGCGCGGACGCCTCCGCGCCGAGTGACCCACTATTCCCACACGAGGTTGCCTGCTATGGCCTTGATCGCCGGCATCGACATCGGCAACGCCACGACGGAGGTGGCGCTGGCCGAACAGTCCGGCGCCGCCACCGCGTTCCTGGCGTCGTCGCTGGTGCCGACGACCGGCATCAAGGGCACGGCGGGCAACCTCCAGGGAATGGTCCACGCCCTCGAGTTGGCGCTGGCCGAGGCCGGCCGGACGCTCGACCAACTCGACCTCATCCGCATCAACGAGGCGGCGCCGGTGATCGGCGATGTCGCGATGGAGACCATCACCCAGACCGTGATCACCGAGTCGACGATGATCGGTCACAATCCGGGCACGCCCGGCGGTCAGGGTGTCGCCGTCGGTGTGACGATCCCGCTGGAGTCGCTGGCACACGCGAGTGGGCCCGGTCCGTGGATCGTCGTCGCCGGCGCCGCCCACGACTTCGACGAGGTGGCCCGCGCCATCAATCAGAGCCCCGCCCGGGTCGCCGGGGCGATCCTGCAGAGCGACGACGCCGTGCTCGTGGACAACCGCCTGCGTGAGACGATCCCGATCGTCGACGAGGTTTCGCTCATCGACAAGGTCCCCCTCGGCATGACCGCCGCGATCGAGGTGGCCGCCCCCGGCCGCATCATCGAAACCCTGTCGAATCCGTACGGCATCGCCACCCTGTTCGACCTCAGCGCCGACGACACGAAGTCGGTCGTCCCGATGGCCCGGGCGCTCGTCGGCAACCGCTCGGCGGTCGTCGTCAAGACCCCGAAGGGGGACGTGACGGAGCGCCACATCCCGGCAGGCCGCCTGATGTTCCAGGGCGAGCGCCACCTCGCCGAGGTCGACGTGACGCGCGGCGCCGAGGAGATCATGGCCGCCGCCGACCGGGCCGCCCCGCTGATCGACGTTCGCGGCGAGTCCGGCACGAACGCCGGCGGCATGATGGAACGCATCCGCGTCGTTATGGCCAACCTCACCGGCCGCAGCCCGGGCGATATCGCCGTGTCCGACCTGCTGGCCGTTGACACGCAGGTGCCCGTGAAGGTCGTCGGCGGGGTGGCCGAGGAGTTCTCGCTCGAGGCTGCCGTCGGCATCGCCGCGATGGTCAAGGCCGACCGTCTCCAGATGCTTCGCATCGCCGACGGGATGGCCTCCGAGATCCACATCCCCGTCGAGGTCGGCGGCGTCGAGGCCGACATGGCCATCCTCGGGGCGCTCACCACGCCTGGCACCTCGGCTCCCCTGGCGATTCTCGACATGGGTGCCGGCTCGACCGACGCGTCGGTGCTGCGCCGCGACGGCAGCGGGGCCCACATCCACCTGGCGGGCGCGGGCGACATGGTCACGCTGCTCATCGCCTCGGAACTCGGGTTGGCCTCGAGCGAGGACGCCGAGAACGTCAAGCGCTACCCGCTCGCCCGCGTCGAGACGATGTTCAACATCCGCCACGAGGACGGCACCGTTCAGTTCTTCGACGCGCCCCTGCCGCCGCACCTGTTCGCCCGGACGGTCGCCCTGTCACCCGAGGGCATGCTGCCGCTGCCGCTGACGCAACCCGTCGAACTCATCCGGCAGGTGCGGCGCCGCGCCAAGCGGCGCGTGTTCGTGACGAATGCGCTGCGGGCGCTGCGCGCCGTCAGCCCCACCAACAACGTCCGCGACATCGATTTCGTCGTGATGGTCGGCGGCTCGGCCCTCGACTTCGAGATCCCGCAACTCGTGACGGCGGCGCTGGCCGAGTACAACGTCGTCGCCGGGCGCGCCAACATCCGGGGCACGCAGGGCCCGCGCAACGCGGTGGCGACGGGTCTCGTCCTGTCGAAGGGAGGCGCGTCATGACACCCGACCTTGCCGCCGAGGCCCACGCGGTGCTGGCCCGCCCCGCCATCGGCGTCCACGTGCACGCCGCGACGCCGGATGTGCTGCTCGGTCCGGTGCTGTGGGGCATCGAGGAGGAAGGGATCCCCGCCGCGGTCACGCGCAGCAGCGAGCTCAACCCTCTTGTGCTGGCCCACGAGGCCGCGACGGCCTCCCGCCTGGGCGTCGGCGTGGGCATCAGCCTCGACTACGTCGTCGTCACCACCGAGAAGCTTCCCGTGGGGCGGCCCTATCTCGCCGCCCGACTCACCCGCCCCGCCCGTCAAGGCCGAATCATGGGGACGAACAGCGCCCGGCTGGTGCGCCGAATCCCCCTCACGTCACTGGATTGAGGAGTCGCACATGTCAAGACAAGCATTGGGAACGATCGAGGTCACGGGCCTCCCCGCGGCGGTCGCGGCGGCGGATGTGGCCTGCAAAGCCGCCGATGTCGCCCTGGTGGGGACCGAGCTGACCGACGGTTCGGGCATGGTCAGCGTGAAGGTGCTGGGCGAGGTGTCGGCCGTCGTGGCCGCCATCGACGCCGCCCGCGTGGCGGCCGCCCGGGTCAGCCGGGTCGTCGGGGTGTCCGTGATCCCACGGCCCGACGAGCAGGTGGACGTGATGGCGCTGTCGGGCGACACCGTGGGCTACAAGGCGGACCCGTCCCAGTACGCCACCGGCGACGCCGCCTCGACGCTCCGGCTGGCGCTGTACGCCGGGCCGCCGGCGCCCGAACCCGCGCCGGAGCCCGAACTCGAACTGGAGCCCGAGCCCGAACCCGCGCCCGCGCCCGAACCCGAACTCGCGCCCGAACCCGAGCCCGAACCCGCGCCCGAGCCCGAGCCGGAGCCCGGGCCCGCCCCGTCCGCCCCGGAGACCGCTGTGCCCGCAGCGCCCGCCCCCATCACCCGTCCGCCCGCGCCCCGGGGCCGGCGCGGCACCTCGAAACGCACCACCCACTAGCGACAGGAGACCCTGATGACCAATCTCGCGCTCGGCATGGTCGAGACCCTGGGATACGTCGGCGCCCTGGAGGCCGCCGACGCCATGGTCAAGTCCGCCAACGTGACCATGACCGGCTATGTGAAGGCGGGTGCGTCCCTCGTGACCGTCTGCGTGCGCGGCGACGTCGGTGCGGTGAACGCGGCCGTCCACGCCGGGGCCGGCGCCGCCAAGGCGGTCGGGGCGACCGTGGTGTCGTGCCACGTCATCCCGCGACCGCACGCCGAGGTGGAGCAGCTCATCCCCGCCCGCCAGGACGCCTGATCCATGGCTGCGCTCGCATCGTCCCTCACGCCCGGCCTGGTTGCGGAGATCGTCTGCCGGGTGCTCGCCCGCGCGGGCGTCCTGGAGGATCCGCTGACCGTGGTGGTCGGGGTGTCCAACCGGCACGTCCACCTGAGCCGGGCCGATCTCGCGACGCTGTTCGGCCTGGACGCGTTCACCGTGTACAAGCCGGTGCGTCAGCCCGGCGAGTTCGCGGCCGCGCAGTTCGTGGGTGTGAGCGGGCCACGGTCGTCGTTCGGGAAGGTTCGGTGCATGGGCCCGTGCCGGCCGGCGTCGCAGGTCGAGCTGAGCCGGACCGACTGCATCGCCCTCGGTATCGACGCGCCCCTGGCCCAGTCCGGCCATCTGGAGAACGCGGCGCCGATCGACATCACCGGGCCGAACGGGTGTGTGCACCTGGAGCACGGTGCGCTGGTGGCCGCGCGCCACCTGCACTGCGGCACAGCCTGGGCGGCGCAGATGGGCCTGCGCGACCAGGACCTGATCCGGATCGAGGCGCCAGGCCCACGCGGTGGCGTGCTCGACAACGTGATCGTGCGCACCAAGGACGAATGGGTGCCCGAGATCCACCTGGACACCGACGAGGCGAACGCCCTCGGACTCACCGGTGGCGCCCGCGTGCGCCTGGTGAAGGACTGACCATGAGCGATACTCCCACCTACGAGAACACCATCCGGCGATTCGCCACGATGGTCCGTGAAGGCACGTGCGAGCGCTCGAGCGGCGCCCTGCGCGCCGGCGTTGACCTCGGCACGGCGAACATCGTCGTCGCGGTGGTGGACGCGGAGGGACGTCCGGTCACGGGGGCGTGGAAGCATGACACGGTCGTGCGCGACGGTGTGGTCGTGGACTGGGTGGGGGCGACATCGGCGGTGCGCCAGCTGAAGCGGGTGGTGGAGGAGCGAATCGGCCGGCCGCTGGCCGGCGCATCGGTCGCCGTGCCGCCGGGCATCCCGGCGGGGGATGTGAAGGTGTTCGTCAACGTCCTGCACGACGCGGGCCTGGAGGTCGACGAGGTCGTCGACGAGCCGGTCGCGGCGGCGCGGGTGCTGCACGTCACCGATGGGTGCGTCATCGACGTGGGGCACGGCACCACCGGCGTGTCAGTTCTTCAGGCCGGCCGCGTGGTGCACTCGGTCGACCAGGCGACCGGCGGCCACCACATGACGCTCGTGCTGGCCGGCGCGCGCCACCTGCCCTACGACGTGGCCGAGGCGATGAAGCAGGACCCGGCCCGCCAGGACGAGGTGGTCGGCGTGATCCGTCCCACCCTGGAGAAGATGGCGACCATCGCGCGCGACGCGATCGCCGGCTTCGATCCGCCGGCCGTGTATCTGGTGGGGGGTGCCAGCTCGTTCCGCACGGCCCCCGACGTGTTCTCCGACGTGCTCGGCCGGCCCGTGACCCGGCCGGTCGAACCGCTGTTCATCACCCCTCTGGGCGTGCCCATGACACCCCAGGGCGGCCACGGAAAGGAGCCGGCCGATGGATGAATCCCAGCTGCGGGCGTTGATCGCCCAGATCCTGACGGAGATGCTCGCCCCCAAGCGTGTCCTGGTGCTGTTCACGGGGGCGCGGCTGGGCGCCGACGAGGCCATCGGCCAGCTCGGCCTGTTGAAGGCGGCCGGCTTCACGCTCAACGGTCTCCAGACGCCGACGGCCACCGCGATCCTCGACCAGCAGCGGATCGCGGCGCTCGGCCTGGGCGTGCCCGCGGGCTCGCTTGCGGGGACGCACGATCTGCTGCTCGTCCCGACGCTGTCCACGAACACGGCCGCGAAGGTCGCCTGCGGCGTGGCGGACGACATGGCCAGCAACGTCATCGCCGGGTTCTTGCGCGAGGGCCGGCCGATCGTCGCCGCCCGCGAGGGGGCGTGCCCCGACTGCGCCGCCCGGCTCGCCATCCACCCGCACACCCCGGCCGCCTACCGGGCGCGGCTGCGGGCCAACCTGGAGGCGCTGGCCGACTTCGGCGTCACGCTGACCGCCGCCCGCACGCTGGCGCAGGCCGCCCAGTCCTGCCTGCGGGGCGGGCCCGCTCCGCTCCCACGGCCCCCGGCAACCATCCCCGGCCCGGCCGCATCGGGCCGAGTGCTCGGCGAGCGGACCGTCCAGACGTGGCCGCGGGGTTCGTCCCAGCGCGTCCCCGCCGGAACCCGAGTCACCCCGCTGGCGCGCGAGGCCGCGCGGGCACGGGACATCACCATCATCTGCGAGGAGGGCTTCTGACATGTACGTCGCCAAGGTTCGGGGCACTGTGGTGTCGACGCGCAAGGACGAGCGCCTGGTCGGCTTCAAGCTGCTCATCATCCACCAGCTGGACACCACGGGCGCGTACGTGGGTCTACCCGCGATCGCCGTCGACACCGTGGACGCCGGCGTCGGCGAGACGGTGATCGTGACGGGCGGCAGCTCGGCGCGCTTCGCGGCCGCGCGGCCCGACTCGCCGATCGACGCCACGATCATCGGCATCATCGACACCATCGCGGTCGAGGAGTAGCGCCATGGCCTTGTACACGCGTTCCGGCGACCAGGGGCTGACGGGCCTGCTGGGTGGATCGCGGGTGCCGAAGCAGAGCGCCCGGGTCGAGGCGTACGGCACGGTCGACGAAGCGGGGGCCGCGATCGGCGCCGCGAAGGCGCTCTGCGGCGAGGCGGTCACCCGCGCCGCGCTCGATGCGATCCAGCATCGCCTGTCCACCCTGGCCGCCGAGCTCGCCAGCGATGGCCGGCTGGTCCTCGACAACCCGATCGGCGAGGCGGACGCCGCCGGGCTGGAGCGGCTGATCGATGAGACGATGGCCCCGCTGGATGCGCCCAAGGGCTTCGTCATTCCCGGCGCCGACCCCGTCTCCGCCGCTCTGCACCAGGCCCGGACGGTCGTCCGCCGCGCCGAGCGCCGCATGCTCACGGCCGCGGAGACGTCCCCGGTACGTCCGGAACTGATCACCTACGTCAACCGTCTGTCCGACGCGCTGCACGCCCTGGCCCTGGCCGCCGCCGAGTCGGCCGCGCGCGCCCACATCGAGGCGCTCGTCCGGCAGGCTCTCGGCGCCGGGACGGCCGCCGCGTTCGGTCTGGCGGAGGCGAAGATCATGGCCGAGGCGGCGGAGCGCGCCGGGGCCGCACTCGGCGTGCCCATCGTGTTCGCCGCCGTCGATCCGGGCGGACGTCTCATTCTGGCCCACCGGATGGGCGACTCGCTGCTCGCCAGCATCGAACTGGCGGTCGACAAGGCTTTCACGGCCGCCGCACTGCGCCGCCCGACGGCCGGGCTGGCCGCCGAAGCCGGGCCCGATGGCACGCTGCCCGGGCTCGCCTCAAGCCACGGCGGCCATATCGTCGTCTTCGGCGGCGGCCTGCCGGTCTTTGTCGATGGCGTGCTGGCCGGGGGAATCGGGGTCTCCGGGGGCAGCGTGGACCAGGATGTCGCGATCGTCGGCGCCGCGCTGCGGGCGGCCCAGGCGGGACAGGAGGGAACGGCATGACCACCACCACACCAGAATCCGTCGAGCGGATCGTGGCGAGCGTCGTCGGTGAGGTCCGGCGGCGCTTGGCCACCTCGATGCCGGCCGATGGCTGCTGCACGGCAGATGGGATCGGGCCGGACGACGGCGTCTACCCGACCGTCGATGAGGCCGTGGAGGCCGCCCACCGGGCGTGGACGGCGTACCTGCCGCGCAGTATGCGCGAGCGGGCCGCCGTCGTGGCGGCGATCCGCGCGACCGCGACCGACCCCGCCAACCTGGAGTACATGGCCGAACAGGCCGTGATCCAGACGGGCATGGGCAACGTCCCGGACAAGATCCTCAAGAACAAGGCCGCCGCGCTGGGCACGCCCGGGACCGAGGACCTCACCACCGACGCCTGGTCGGGCGACGGCGGACTCACGACAGTCGAGGTGTCCCCGTACGGGGTCATCGGCGCGATCGCCCCGACGACCAACCCCACCGAGACGATCATCAACAACGCCATCGGGATGCTCGCGGCCGGCAACGCGGTCGTGTTCAGCCCCCACCCGCGCGCCGCCGCGTTGTCGCGCTGGCTTGTCGCCGTGTTGAACCGGGCGATCGCCGCCACCGGGGCGCCCGAGCATCTCCTCACCATGGCCGCGGAGCCATCGATCGAGAACACGCAGGCGCTGATGCGCCATCCGCTGGTGCGGCTGCTCGTCGCGACGGGCGGGCCCGGAATCGTGAGCATGGTGCTGAGTTCGGGCAAGAAGGCGATCGGCGCCGGCGCGGGGAATCCGCCCGTCGTCGTCGACCAGACGGCCGATGTGAAGAAGGCGGCGAAGGACATCGTCGACGGGGCCAGTTTCGACAACAACCTGCCGTGCACCTCGGAGAAGGAGGTGATCGCGGTCGACGCGATCGCCGACCTGCTGCGGTTCTACATGACGACGTTCGGCGCGTTCGAGGTGCGCGATGCCGCGCTGCTCAAGGCGATCGAAGCGCTGGTGATGGACGGCGACGACCCGAGGGCCGAGTGGATCGGCAAGTCGGCGACCGCCATCCTGGCGGGCGTCGGCGTCGAGGCTCCGGCCGGCACCCGCGTCATCACGGCCGTCACCGAATTCGAGCACCCCTTCGTGCAGACGGAGATGCTGATGCCGGTCCTGCCGATCGTCCGGGCGAAGGACGTGGACGAGGCCATCCAGCTCGCGATCAAGGCCGAGCATGGCTTCCGTCACACGGCGGTGATGCACTCGACCAATGTCGACGCGCTCACGAAGATGGCGAAGCTCATCCAGACGACGGTGTTCGTCAAGAACGGTCCGAGCTACGCGGGCATCGGCATCGGGGGCGAGGGCTACACCGCCTTCACCATTGCCGGGCCGACGGGCGAGGGGCTGACGTCCGCCCGTACCTACGCGCGGCGGCGTCGCTGCGTGCTGGTCGGCGGCCTGAACGTGCGTTGAATGTGACGAGGAAGGGGGGACGATGGACGAGGCGCCCACGGCGCGCGCGGACCTGGTGGACCTGGTCTTCGCCGCCGGAGTCGTCGGCGCAGGGGGGGCCGGCTTCCCGACGCACAAGAAACTTGAGGCGTCGCCGCGGCTCCTCATCGTCAACGGCGCCGAGTGCGAGCCGCTGCTCGCCTCGGACCGCTACCTGATGCGGCGCCACGCCGACGAGATCGTCGCGGGCGTGCTCGCGGTCGCGGACGCGTGCGACATCCCCCGGGTCGTCATCGGCACGAAGAGCCACTACGAGCGCGAAATCGAGGCGCTTCGCGCCGCCATCCGGGCCGCCGGGGCGCCGATCGAGATTCACGGCGGCGACAGCTTCTATCCCGCCGGCGATGAGCAGGTCCTCATCTACGAGATCACCGGCGAGACGGTGCCCCCCGGGGGCATCCCGCTGGCACTCGGCATCGTCGTGATCAATGTGACGACGGCCCGTCACATCGAACTGGCCCGGCGCGGTGAGCCGATGACGCGCCGGCTCGTCACGGTGACGGGCTCGGTTGCCCACCCCTGCCTGGTGGACGCCCCGGTGGGTGCGCTGCCGGCCGATCTGATCGCGGCGGCGGGCGGGACCACATGCGACCCGTTCGCGTTCGTCCGGGGCGGGCCGATGATGGGCCGGTACCTCCCGGGCGACCAGGCGGACGTGATGGGATACGGCAAGGCGGACGCCGGCCTGGTCGTCCTGCCCGCCCACCATCCGCTCGTCATGTTCAACGAGACGCCCGAGGCCCACTACCTCAACAACACCTCCGCCTGCATCCAGTGCCAGTTGTGTACGGACATGTGCCCCCGCTACCTGATCGGCCACCAGATGCGTCCGCATCTCGTGATGCGGTCGGTATCGACGTTCACCTACCCGGAGGACCTGGCCGACGCGCTGCTGTGCTGCGAGTGCGGCATCTGCGAGCTGTTCGCGTGCCCGATGGGGCTGTCGCCGCGCAAGGTCAACGAGTACGCCAAGCGGGTTCTGCGCGCGCGCGGGGTCAACCGGGGCGACCCGGAGGTGCACCCGGAGTACACCGCCGAGCGTGCCTGCCGGGGCATCCCCCAGGCCCGGCTGATCGACCGGTGGCAGCTCGGCTCCTACCCGACCGACCTCGACGACGTCGTCCGTCTCGACCCGGCTCGTGTCACGATTCCGACCAGGCACGGTGTCGGGGTCCCCGCGGACCCGGTCGTCGCCGTCGGCGAGACCGTGGTGGCCGGGCAGGTCATCGCAAGTGTGGACCGTGCCGTGACCGGCGCCCTCGTCCACGCCTCGATCGACGGTCGCGTCGCCTCGGTCGACGCCAGCCACATCACCATCGAGCGCCAGGGGGAAGCCGCATGATCACCGCCATCGGCCTTGTCGAGTTCAGCTCCATCTCGCGCGGGATCTGCGCCACCGACGCGATGCTGAAGGCCGCCCGCGTCGAGTTGTCGTTCGCGAAGCCCGCCTGCCCGGGCAAGTTCGTCACGATGGTCTTCGGGGCGGTGGGTGCCGTCGAGGAGTCCATGCGCGCCGGGCGCGAGCAAGGCGGCGCGGCCATCGTGAACCATGTTCTGATCCCGCGCGTGCACCCCACGCTGATCCCGGCGATCAACGGCGTCACCGTGGTCGGCGACGTGTCGGCGCTCGGCGTCGTGGAGTACTTCGACATCACCTCGGCTGTGATCGGGGCGGACGCCGCCGCCAAGGCGAGCGCGGTCAGCCTCATCGAGTGCCGTCTCGGCGTCGGGATCGGCGGCAAGAGCTTCTTCAAGTTGTGCGGTCAGATCGCGGATGTGGAGTCGGCGATCAAGGCGGGCCTGGAGGCGTCGAACCGGCGGGGCATCCTCGTCGCCAGCTGCGTCATCCCCTCGCCCGATCCCGCACTGTTCCGCGCCATGATGTGAGCCGGGCGGCGACCCGCACGGTGAAAGGCCGACGAGTGTCGTACGGGTTTCGTTCCGGGAAGAGGTGTTTTCCGGTGAGTTCTCCGGGCCAAACCTCCGGAGGGTCCGTGACGCAGGTCTACACTCATGACCACGAGCAGGACGACCGCCCCGTCAGCCAACCCTCGCGCCCGGCGCGACTTTCTCTTGCCGGGCAACCGATGGTCGGAGCCGGGCCGGCCCGGACAACGGGGGAGGCAACACGTGAACAGGCGCATCATCGCGCTGGGCAGTTCCATCTGGAGGGCGGCGGGGTTGCTCGCCGCCGTCCTGTCGGTTTCCGCTTGCGTGGCACCTGCCCCCTCGCCCGTCCCCAGCCTGCCGAGCCCGGTCGTCTCCGCGCTGCCGGCGCCCACCGCGAGTTCGTCCCCGACACCCACCGGCGCGTCGATCCCGACCCTCACCCCGGGGCTGGACGCGTGGGCCATCTACGCGGCCGCCTGGCAGGGCTGCCCCCACCAGACGACGGCGCCTGTCGTCATCCCAGCCGCGGTCGAGGTACCGCAGGACCTGATTCCGGTGGGCGACTGCGCCATCCTGTTCTATGGCACCAGCGGGAACCTGTGGATCGCGACGCCCGCCGGGCTGGCGAAGTTTCCCCAGAGTCCTCTGCGCGCCG
>WQUE01000015.1 GCA_009785885.1 Actinomycetes bacterium | reverse complement strand
ACGAAACACGCACGCGCGACGGCTTTCGGACATATGCTGGTGACTTCAAGCATCATCCCCGAAGAGGCACCTGGGCCCCACGCCGGTAGAGTGATCCAGCACCAGGTACGCAAGGCCCAGCAGCGCTAACGGAGTGAACGAGGTCGATCATGGGATCCAAGACTCGCAGCAAAGGCGTCGTCGCGGCCATTGACAACGGCGTCAAGTGGCAGCCGGGCAACGGCGGAGGTAAACCGGTGCTGATCGGCGGCGTCATCGAATCCGGCGGCGGTCGACGGGCCCTAGAGCCCATACAGCGCGAACTCGCCGAACGTGACCAGGCTGCGGGTCGTGTCGCGGCCGGGTAGCCGCCCGCTCAGTACCTGGTGTCCGACTGAGTGTTGGGCACCGTCAGCCATGCCTGGGTTGTGGCATCCTGCCTGACCGCGGTCAGCCGCAGTTGGTGAGTGCTTCCCAGGAGTTCGCCCTCCATCCGGGCGGTCGGGTGATCGTTGACTTGGTCGAGTGGGTGCTTGGGTCGCCATCCGTCTATCCAGGAACGTAGACCCCGCAGAGGTTGCTTCCTGAGGACGAACTTCACGGGGCGCAGCTTCTGACAGTACTGCCAAGGGGCCCATCTGTCGCCGCTCAGGGAGTGGCGTGCCCGATAGAGCAGCTCACGTGCTGCCAGGAGGTAGAAGGCGGCATAGCCCATCACCAGGAGGCCCAACCCATGAAACACCTTGAGGGAAACGGGCAGAGATAGGGTGTCGGGCCGGAGGCCGAACCTATGAAACCACTTCAGAAAAACAGGCAGGGAGGGGGTGTCGGGCCAGAGGCCGACTAGGACGATCGAGAGCGCCCCGATCGCCAGCGCGGCATTGACGCGGCGCAGCAGGGGACGCAACAGCAACAGCCGAACTCGCTCCGATTCCTGATTCACCGTGTAGGTGACGACGCCGACGGCCACCCCCAGGGCGACAGTGATGTAGCTGGTGGGAAGCGGTGTCGCCAGGTTCAAGCACCAGCCGATCAGCAGGTACGAGCTCCAGCCGATCAGCATGGCTAGCGCGATGATGGCCGGCATGAAGATGCCCTTGAGGTCGGCCACGTAGCCGATCTGGATCACCAGCGGGACCCGATGCGAGCGATGGCGGCGCACCGTGAGCAACTGGGGGAAGATTTTGTAGTCGGTCTCCGCTGTGATGCTCTGGGCGTACTCCGCGTTGTCCGGCACGTTGTCCGCATCATGCTGGAACACGAGGAAACCCTCCACCCGGCTCGTGTCCGGCCGGGCGGCGTCGCCGCGCCGTCGGCGCCACCAGTCAGTCGTCAGTCGGCGCCACCAGTCAGTCGTCAGTTCGATGCCGGGCGGAGTCCTCAGATGGATGTGCTCGCAGTGCCCCTCAAGGTCACCGAAATACTCCTGTGGGTGGACGAAGGGCCGCGGGGGAAGGAACATGCGACTTGGCAACCTCAGCTGCCTGCTACGCTGCTCCCACTGGGCCTTCAAGATCTTCTCGGCGGGGTCGCCGTAGATCGTATCGAACTTCACCACTATCCCGGGAGTCTGGGGATCGTGCTCCGTCGGGAGGACCAGCATGGCGAAGTAGTTGAGTTGGAGCAGGTTGAGCCTTGCCATGAAGGTAGTGTTCCCGGCGAGGTCGTCCCAGGAGTCCTGGAAGGTCTCCTGCGCGATCTTCCGGTCGTCCGCGTCCAGCGGCTCGAGATCGTCAACGAAGGCATGTCGGTCCTCCTCGTGAAGAGGCGGGATGTCGTGAAGAGGTGGGATGGCTGTGAGGGCGGTTCCTTCCGGGGGCCTGCGGCCGGATTCTCGTGTGTGGCAGATGCGCCAGAAGTGGCGGCGCAGCGCCGTACGTGCGACGTTAACTGCCGGCTTGGAGTCCGGTGTGGCAAGTGCGCGACTGACTCCGCACGTCCCCAACAGCCACGCGTACCCGGCGAGCTGGCTCGTCGTCTTCTGTTCGAGCTCCAGGCGCTGGTTGCGGTCCGTGGCGCTGAAGTCGATGAAAATGCCCTTGTCGGCGAGGTAGCACGGAAATGGCAGGTGGGTGCCGTAGTCGCGGGAGGTCAGCGATGCCGCGCTGACGGCGCAATCAACCTCGGATGCCGCGGCCGTCCAGGCCCGTCGCATCTCGTGTGTGTCCAAGTCGAGGCTGACCGTGCGGTGCTGGCCGTTCTCGGAGAGAAGTTCGATGGTCTCCACACGGCGACGGACCGCGGGGAAACTGAAAAGAGGTTGGTCCGGGAACGGCGGCGCGTCCCAATCCGCAGGTGTGGACGAGCCGGCCTGCTCGTTCCCCGGACCTGGCGCGTCGGGGGCACCGTTGAGAACTGCCGACATAAGACGCGACCAAGGGCCAAGAGCGTCCCACAGAAGGTCGGGAACAGGGTCCGTCGGGAGCGAGGGTGGCGCAGCGGGCTCCCCAGGGCACGCCGTGACAAGACGCAGCGCTAACATGCGCACGATCCATCGGTGGATGCTGGTTGGGTCGGGTGAAGGCTCAGTCGTCATTGGGGTGTCTTCCAGGCAGGGTTACCGGTTAGCGTATCAGGTCGACTTCACCTGGAGAAGCAGGGTGCGCCGGCGCTCAGCGCCGTCGCTGGGGACGCCCGTCCCCCTACTCCACCATGTCCCCCTCCACCGGCGCGGGCGGGGCGGGAGGCAGGTCGACGGTGAAGACGGCACCGTGCCCGTCCGCCACGTTCTCGGCCCGG
>WQUE01000014.1 GCA_009785885.1 Actinomycetes bacterium | reverse complement strand
GCGTTCGCGGTATCGATGACGGGTGCGTCCGGCGCCTCGGTATCGATCGGGGCGGTCGCCGGAACGGAGACGTTGCCCGCAGGGTCGGTCGCGGTCGCCGCGACAGTCCCGGACTTCGTCCCCTGCGGGGTCGTGACCGTCCACGCGCCCGTCCCCGGATCGGCCGTCACCGTCTGCGTCGCCCCACCCGGGAACGTCACCGTGACCGTCGAACCCGGCTCGGCCGTGCCCGCCACCGCGGTGCCGTTCGCCACCTCGATCACGGGAGCATCCGGGGCCAGCGTGTCCAGCAGGTGCTTCGCCTCGGGCGAGACGTTGCCCGCCGGATCCGTCGCGGTCGCCGTCACCTCATGACCCGACACCATGCCCGCCGGCGTGTCCACCGTCCAGGCGCCATCCTGGCCGGCCGTCACCGTCTTCACCGTCGCGGGATCATCCGGGAACATCACCGTCACCGTCGAACCCGGCTCGGCCGTGCCCGACACCGCGGTGCCGTTCGCCACGGCGATCACCGGCGCATCCGGGGCCAGCGTGTCCAGGCCGTGCGTCGCCGGACCTGAGACGTTGCCCGCCGGATCCGTCGCGACCGCCGTGACCTCCCCCGACACCGCGTCGGGCGGCGTCGCCACCGACCAGGTGCCATCGGGGTTCACGTCGGCCGTCACCGTCTTCGGACCGTTCGCCGTCGGGTACGTGACCGTGATCGTCGTGCCCGAATCGACCGGAGCCGGCTCGGCGCCCGCGATCATCGTCCCGTTGGCCACGGCGATCACCGGGGCGTCCGGGACGACCGTGTCGAGGTAGTGCGTGCCCTCCGGCGAGACGTTGCCCGCCACATCGATCACGACCGCCTTCACCACGCCCGACGGCATGCCAGCCGGCGTCGTCACGCTGAACGTGCCGTCGCTGTCCAGCGGGACGTCCGGGCTCACCTCGCCGTTCGGCCACGTGAGGCGGACCGTCGAGTCCGGCTTCACCGGATCCGACGCCTTGCCCTCGACCACGGTGGCGTTCGCCGTCGTGATCTCCGGTGCACCGACCGGGTCGGTGTCCAGGTGCGTGCTCGCCGGGTCGGACGTGTTGCCGGCCGCGTCGGTCGCTGTCGCGCCCACCTCACCCGAGGGCATGCCCTTCGGCGTCTCGACCGACCAGGCGCCGCCCGCGTCGGCCGTCGTCGTGTCGGTCGTGCCATCCGGCCAGGTCACCTCGATCGTGGAGCCAGGCTCGGCCGTGCCCGCCACCTCGGTGCCGTTCGCCGTGTGGATGCTCGGCGGCTCCGGCGCCTGCGTGTCGATCGGGTGCGTCGTCGGCGTGGACGGGTTACCCGCCGGATCCGTCGCGACAGCCGTCAGATCCCCGGACGGGGTGCCCGCGGGCGTCGTCACCGTCCAGTTGCCGTCCGGGTCGGCGACCGTCGACTGTGTCGCGCCACCCGGGAACGTCACCTCGACCGTCGCACCCGGCTCGGCCGTGCCCGCCACCTTCGTGCCGTTCGCGGTGTTCACGACCGGGGCGTCCGGGGCCTGGGTGTCCAGGTCGTGCGTTGCCGGGGTGGACGTGTTCCCCGCCGGATCGGTCGCGGTCGCCGTGACCACACCCGACGTCATGCCGGGCGGCGTCGGGATCGACCACGCGCCGGTCGTCGAATCGGCCGTCGCGGTCCGCACCGTCCCGTCCGGGAACATCACCTCGACCGTCGCACCAGGCTCGGCCGTGCCGGCGACCTGAGCGGCGTTCGCCGTCGTGATCACCGGGGCGTCCGGGGCCTGCGTGTCCAGGTGGGCGATCGTCGGCGACGAGACGTTGCCCGCCGGGTCGGTCGCCGTCGCCGCGATCGGACCGCTCATGGCGTCGGACGGCGTCGGCACCGACCACGTGCCGTCGGGCTTCACGTCCGTCGTCACGGTCTTCGGGCCGCCCGGCGTCGGATACGTGATCGTGACCGTCGTGCCCGAGTCCACCGGGGCAGGCTCGGTGCCGCCGATCGTCGTCGCGTTCGCCGTCGTGATCACCGGCGCCGCCGGCGCCTGCGTGTCCAGGTAGGCGGTCGCCTCCTCGGACGTGTTGCCCGCCGCGTCCGTCGCCGTCACGGCGATGTCACCCGACGGCATGCCGGCCGGCGTCGGAACCGACCAGGCGCCGTCCGCATCGGCCGTCGTCGTCGCGGTCGTCCCATCCGGCCACGTGAGCGTCACCGTCGAATCCGGCTCGGCCGTGCCCGCCACCGTGGCCTTGTTCGCCGTGGTGATCACCGGGGCGTCCGGGGCCTGCGTGTCCAGGGCGTGCGTCGCCGGCTTCGACGTGTTGCCCGCCGCGTCCGTCGCCGTGGCCGTCACCAGGCCGCTCGCCATGTCGTCCGGCGTGGGGAGGCTCCAGGCGCCGCTCGGATCGGCTGTCGTCGTCGCGGTCGTCCCATCCGGCCACGTGAGCGTCACCGTCGAACCCGGCTCGGCCGTGCCCGCCACCGTGGCCTTGTTCGCTGTGGTGATCACCGGGGCGTCCGGGGCTTGCGTGTCAAGCGGCACTGTCGTCGGGGCGGACGTGTTGCCGGCCGTGTCCGTCGCCGTCGCCGTGACGTCACCGGACTTCATGCCCTCCGGCGTCGGAAGGCTCCACGAGCCGTCCGGTGTCACCGTCACCGGGTCGGACGTCGAACCGTCCGGCCACGTGAGCGTCACCGTCGCGCCCGGCTCGGCCGAACCCGGCTTCCCGGCCACCTGTGTCCCGTT
>WQUE01000013.1 GCA_009785885.1 Actinomycetes bacterium | reverse complement strand
GGCGCGCCCGACCAGAAGTTGTCGCGCGCCTGGTACAGCGTGGAGATGTCCGAGTAGCACAGGCCGGAGAACGCGTTGGGGAAGTGCGCCGGGTTGTTCGTCATGCAGGCCGTCTGGTGGGCCATCCCCAGCACCCACGCGACCAGGCCCACGCCGAACACCCACGGCACCGGGTCGAACCAGACGCCCGCGATGCGGACGTGCCGTCCCAGCGATCCCCCGATGCGTCCCGTGAGCCCGGGGGCGTCGAGGTCGAAGCCGGCCTGCGAGGTGTTCACGCAGGTCAGTGTAAGCCACGATCCCCGCTGGGCCTCTCAGCTGTTGGCGGCGGCGGGCTCCGGGGTGCCCGGGGCGGGCGGGACGGGGCTCTCGGGCGGGCCGGTGGACGGCGCTGCGCCGGTCGTGGGCGCGGTGGTGTGCGTGGTGGTCGTCGGGGGCACCGGCGGTTGCGACGTGGTCGGCGGCGGCGGTGCGGTGGTCGTGGGGGCCGTCGTCGTGGGCGCCTCGGTCGTCGGCTCGGTCGTCTCGGGCGCCGTGGTGGCCGGCTCGGAGGGCGTGGGCTCCGCGGAGGGGGTTGCCGTCGGGCTGGCGTTCACGTGCGCCGCCGGGGGGAACGTCGTGCCCGGGTACGCCTGGACGGCCGTCTTCATGAAGCCGAGCCACGTCTTCACCGGGTACCCGCCCGAGGTGAACACGCCGCCGGGCGGCGCGAACGGTTCCAGCGGCTCGTACCCGTTGCCGGCGACGATGCTCACGGCCGTCGACACGGCCGTCGTGTAGCCGACGAACCAGACGCCGCGGGTCGTCCCGTCGTCGGCGGTGAACGTGCCGGTCTTGCCGGCCGTCGGGGTGCCGAGGGCCTTCGCGGCGGTCGCCGTGCCGGAGTCGACGACGGACTGCAGCGCCGTGTTCAGGTCGCTCGTGATGTCGGGTTCGATCGTCGCCCGGACGCTCGTGTCCCCGGTGTACACGGTCGCGCCGGACGGGTCGGTCGCCTTGATGACGCAGTGCGTCGTCGCCCGGTTGCCGCCGTTCGCGAACGTGGCGTACGCCCCGGCCTGGTCCAGCGGGCTCGCCTCGCTTTCCCCGAGCGGGATCCGCGGGCCGCTGATCCACGAGTCGTTCGGCTTGAGGCCGGCGTCCGTCGCGGCCTGGACGACGGCGTCCGACCCGTCCGGCAGCTGCTGGACGAGGTCGACGTACGCGGTGTTGATGGACTCCTCGGTGGCCTTCAGGAGGGTGACCCGGCCGTAGTTCGCGTTGCCGGCGTTCTTCAGCGGCTTGCCGTCCTTCGGGGTGAACGCGCTGCCGTTGAACACGGACGTGAGCGAGAACCCGGCCCGCTCGCCGGCGATGAACGCGTACGGTTTGAACGTCGACGCGGTGGCGCGCGGCGTCGTCGCCCAGTTCATCTGGCTGGCGACGTAGTCCGGCCCGCCGTGCGCGGCGAGCACCTCGCCCGTGCCGACCCGGACGGACGCCATGCCGATGTGGAGGTTGTTCGGGTCCTGGGCGGTCTTCGCGCCGGCGGCCGCCTGGGCGGTGTACTGGGCGACGGTCTGGTCCATGCCCGCCTGCAGGGTGGCGTCGAACGTCGTGGTGATCTTCAGGCCGCCGCCGTCGATCTGCGCCTGGGTGAGCCCGGCGTTCGCCAGCTCCTTGGTGGCCATCGTGATGAGGAAGCCCTTCGTCCCGCCGTACTGGTTGCTGACGGGGATCGCGGGGAAGTCCGGCAGGTGGTTCTTCAGCGCGGCGGCATCCTCGGCGGGCAGCGTCTGCATGGCGACCATGCCGTCCAGCACGTAGTTGTATCGTGCGGTCAGGGCCGGCAGGTTGGACGGGTTCGCCGGGTCGAGGTTCGCCGGGCTGTTCACGACGGCGGCGAGCACCGCCGCCTGGGCGGTGGTCAGGTTTTTCGCGTCGGTCGCGAAGAACGCCTGCGCGGCGGCCTGCGCGCCGTACGCGCCCCGTCCGAAATACACGGTGTTCAGGTAGTCGGTGAGGATCTGCTGCTTCGGCATCTGGTTGGTCATCTTGATCGCGAGCACGACCTCTTTGGCCTTGCGGGACATCGTCTGCTCGCTCGTCAGGTACAAGACCTTGATGTACTGCTGCGTCAGCGTCGAGCCCGACTGGAGGTCCCCGCCGGTGGCGACCCGCATCCCGGCCCGCACCATGCCGGGCAGGGACACGCCCGGGTTCGTCCAGAACGTGCGGTCTTCGGCGCCGAGCATCGCGTCCTGCATGACCTTCGGCATCTCCGCGGACGTGAGGGGCTGCCGGTTCTGGACGGCGAGCGTGCCGAGGACGGTGGTGCCGTCGCGGTAGTACAGGGTCGTCGTCTGGGTGGTGAACGCCTTGTTCGGGTCGGGCAGGTTCGTCTGCGCGTAGAACCAGGCGATCAGCGCGATCCCGATCAGCACGAGGGACGCGATGACGATGCCGGCCCAGATGGCGATCTGGCCGATCAGCTGGCCGACCGTGCGCTTCTTCGTGCGCTTCTTGCCGGACGTGCCGCGCTTCGGTGCCGTGGACGTGGCGCGCTTCGTGGTTGTGGAGGATGCGCCCGTCGTGGTGGGGGACGCGGCGCGCGTGGTGGCGGGCGCGGCCGTCCTCGCGCCGTGGGCGGCCCGGCGGGGCGGCGCCGTGGGGGCCTTCGGGTCGTGTGATGCCCGCTTGCCGGACGCCATCCGCACCTCCTGTCAGCCCGCCGTCGTCACTGTCGTCCCG
>WQUE01000012.1 GCA_009785885.1 Actinomycetes bacterium | reverse complement strand
AACCGCCAACCGGTGGCGTCGGCGTTGGATCTGCGTGCACTGGCGACGCTGGACCAGTCAGCACGGCTAGCCCAGTCACGGCTGCGCACAGAGCCGCAACAACACCTAGGCGGGACATGCAGACACCTCATCTCCGTACATCTCGAAAATGACGAGTCCATCTGGACCCCTCTTGAAGAACGCGTGATAGGAGTACCAGGTGCCATCGGCGGACACGACACGAGTGCCCTCGCTGTTGAAGGCGTCAGCACCCTGGACCTCCTCGCAGGACTCCAGCCCGACCACTGCGTCCGTGACCGCATCATCCACGTACGGCCGCCACCACGGCAGATCGAACGCCGGCGTCCCCTGGTAGTGCACACCGTTGCGCTTCATGTCCTGATACCAGGCCAGCACGGCCTCATGAGCCCTGCCCGTCAGCAGCGGTTCCATCGCCGGGGGCAGCTCGTCCGCCCCGCCGGCCACCCACACCTTCTGACCCTCGGTCCAATACTTGTAATACACCGCCTCCGCCTCATGGAACAGCGGATCCCGCGACGACGTCACCCGCCCCTGCGGATCACGATCCCACGACTCCAACGTCTTCGTGAACGGCGTATCCGGCTCCGAGGGCACCGGCCGCCTGGCACAGCCCGGCGCCACCACCACACCCAACACCACCAGCAACACCAGCAGCCACCGCCACCGGCCCTGACGAGCCCACACGCACGCGTCCATCGGGGGAATCCTCACTCCTGGGGGCACCGCACGAATGCGGCCTGGAACCACCCTAACCCAGCCGAACCCGCCCGAGGCGGCCCGAGCGGCAAACCTGTGGACAAGGACGACGGTCCGCGCGCGACCGTGCCCCGCGGGCCCGTGAGGGCCACGCGGGGCACGAGCCTTCCACGCTCAGCGCTGCAGCGATGCCCGCCGGTTGCGCCGCACGACGAGCACGCCGATCAGCGCGAACGCGGCGACCACGAGCACCGCCATGGCGCCGACCAGCGGACCGACACTCGCGGCCACGGTGCCACCCGCCTGTGTCGCAGCCCCGGGCGGATCCGCCTGCACGTCGACCGTGGCAGTCGCCGGCGGGGAGACGACGGGCGTCGCCTTGTCCGGACCGACCCCCTTGGCGACGGCCGTGTTGGCCAGCGGCACGGACGTGGCATCCCCCGGGCGCACCTCGTACGTCGCCGTGCAGGTCGTCGACGCACCCGCATCCAGGGTCGTGACCGCGCACGTGGCCGCCGGCGCCACCCCGGTGCCGCCGAACGCGGTCTCCGTGATCGCGACACCCGTGACCGCTCCCGTGCCGGTGTTCGACACCGCGAACACGTACGTGACCGTGTCGCCCACATGCGCCACCGGCGCCGTCCGCGTCGTGGCGGCGAGCGCGTCGGCGATGGCGGCGGGGCTCGGCGTGCCGACGAAGGCGAGCTTCACCAGGGACAACGCGGGAACCGGGGTCTCGTCGGCGCGGGCGCTCGACGGGCCCGAGGTCACGGCCGGATCCGTCCCCCGGCTCAGCGCCAGGGGCACCGTGCCCACCGCGACCGCGGTGTTGAGGATCTCACCGGCGGCGACGTCGGCGGACGTCGTCACGTACGCCGCCGTGCACGTCTCCTGGGCGCCCGGCACGAGCGAGCCCTGCGGGCACGACACCGCGCCGAGCGGGCCCGACCCGCTGAACGAGCGGTCCTGGATGTCCAGGCCGGCGACCTCGACGTTGCCCACGTTCGTCACGACGAAGCGGTACGTCAACGTCTGGCCCGCGGCCGTGAACGTCGTCGGCGTCACCGTTTTCACCAGATCGAGGGCGGGCGACGGCGGCACCGGGACGGTCGCGCTCGCGGGCGGCGAGGCGACCGGGGCGCCGTCCGGGGCGGTCCCGAACGCCCGGGCCGTGTTCACCAGGTCGTGCGCCGGATCGAGGTCCGCCGAGGCGGTCGTGTACGTGGCCTGGCACGTCGTCGACGCGCCCACGGCCAGCGTGGTCGCCGCACAGACGGGCGTGCCCATCGTGCCGTGCCCGCCCGCCGGACCCGGATCGAGCACGGCCAGACTGGTGAGCGTCGCCGATCCGGTGTTGGTCAGGGTGAACGTGTACGGGATCCCCTGCCCGCCGGTCGTCGCGGCCGTCGTCGCCGTGGTCTTCGCGAGACCCAGCACCGCGACGTCCACCCGCACCGGGTTGGACGTGGCCTGCGCGGGGACGCCGCCCGGGCCGGTTCCGTTCGCGGTCGCCTGGTTCAGCAGCGCGACGCCCGCGTCGAGGTCGGCCTGCACGACGGTGTACGTCGCATGGCACGTCGTGGACGCGCCCAAGGCCAAAGTGGCGTCCGCACACACGGGGAAGGTCATCGGCCCGTGCCCCCGGGTCGGACCGGGATCGGTCACGGACACGCCCGTGAGCGCAACCGTGCCCGTGTTGGTGACCGTGAACGTGTAGTCGACCGTCTGCCCGGCCCGGGTCACGACCGTCGCCGAGGCGGCCTTCAGGACCGCGACGCCCGGTGTGCCCGGCTGGATGACCACGACCACGGCGGTCGCGGTGTTCGACTGCTCCGGGGTCCCGTCCGGGGTCTCACCCCGGGCGACCGCCACGTTCACCAGCCGCCCGCCCGCGCTCATGTCGCCGTTCACCACGGCGTACGTCGCCTGGCACGTCGTGGACGCCCCCGGCGCGAGCACCGTGGCGTCGCACACGACCGCGCTCATCGGCCCGAGACGCCCGATCGGGCCCGGGTCGT
>WQUE01000011.1 GCA_009785885.1 Actinomycetes bacterium | reverse complement strand
GTGTCGGCATTCCGTGGGGCCGCGCGGCCCGCCAGGTTGACCGTCCCGGTGCGGGCCACGTCGAACCGGTGGCCCTGGGGGCACGCCAGCGCGCCGTCCTCCCGGCCGAGGCGGCCCGCGCAGACCGGGCAGGCGAGCAGGGGGAGTGCGGCGTCCAGCGCGGCGAGGCGCTGCGCGCGCGGCACCCCTGGAGGCACGGTCGTGACGTGGGACACACAACGATTGTGGCCGCTTCTTGTGCCGGCACGTGCACGGCGGTGCGGAAAGGTGCCTGCTAGGCTCGGGCACCATGGGATCGACACTCAACCCCGGCGGCGCCCCCGACAATCGCATCGCGCTCGTCACCGGCGGATCGCGCGGCATCGGCGAGGTGATCGTCACGGCGCTGTCCGCCGACGGCTGGCGCGTCGCCACGCTGGATCGTACGGCACCCGTTCGCCCCGGCGTCATGGCCCTGGCGGGCAGCGTCGCCAGTGCGGCCGACGTCGAGGCCGCCTTCGCCCGGATCGAGGGTGAGTGGGGCCCGGTCGGGGCGGTGGTCGCGAACAGCGGTATCGTCCGGGATCAGCTCCTGCCGCGCCTGGACGACGCCACGTGGCAGGAGGTCATCGACGTGAACCTCACCGGCGCCTATCGGGTGGCGCGACGGGCGTTGCGCGGCATGATGCGTCTCCGGTGGGGACGGTTCGTCTTCATGGGGTCGGTCGTCGCGCTGTCGGGCGGGCCGTGGCAGGCCAACTACGCCGCGAGCAAGGCGGGCCTGATCGGACTGGCCCGGAGCATCGCCGCCGAGTTCGCTCCGCGCGGCATCACGAGCAACGTCGTCACGCCGGGCTTCATCGACACCGACATGACCAAGGTCGTGCCCGCCCCGGTCCGTGAGGCGTGGGTGAACCGGATCCCCATGCACGAACCGGGTACCCCCGAGGATGTGGCCGCGGCGGTGAGATTCCTGTGCAGTCCGGAGGCACGCTACATCACCGGTGCCGTCATCCCCGTCGACGGCGGCTTGGGGATGGGCCACTGACAGCCCACACGACAAGGAGAACACGATGGGAATCCTGGAGAACCGGCAGATCCTGGTCACCGGCGTGACCACGCCGGAGTCGATCGCCTACGCGGTCGTCCGCGTGGCCCAGCAGGAGGGCGCGCGCGTCATCGTGGCCAACCTCCCGCGGGCGGTGAACATCACCCGGCGCGTCGTGGCCCGCCTGGAGACCGTGCCCGAGGTGCTGGGCCTGGATGTGACCGACGACGGGCAACTCGGGGCGCTGGCGGACGACCTGCGCGAACGCGGGTTCGCGCACCTGGACGGGTTGGTGCACGCGATCGCCTACGCCCACCCGCAGCGGGCCCTGGGCGGCGCGTTCCTGCAGACCGAGTGGGACGACGTGGGCCTGAGCCTGCACACGTCCGCGTACTCGCTGAAGAGCCTCGCGATGGCCTGCCGTCCCCTGCTGGGGCGTGGGTCGTCGATCGTGGGCCTGACGTACGACGCCGGTGTGAGTTGGCCGGCGTACGACTGGATGGGAGTGTCCAAGGCGGCGCTGGAGTCCGTGAGCCGCTACCTGGCGCGCTACCTCGGGCCCGACGGCGTGCGCTGCAACCTCGTGTCGGCCGGTCCGTTGAACACGATGAGCAAGAAGGCGATCCCCGGCGCCGACCTCTTCGACGACGAATGGGCGCGCCGGGCGCCACTCGGCTGGGATCCGGACGACGCCGGACCGACCGCGAAGGCCGTCGTCGCCCTGCTCTCGGACTGGTTCCCCGCCACGACCGGGCAGATCGTCCACGTCGACGGGGGTGTCGCCTCGACGGGTGCATGACCGCGAACCACCGGACGACGGGTAGGCGCGGACCAGGGGACATCGGGTATGTTCGGTGCCATGGCGGTAGTGGCACACCTGCGGGAGGTTCGCGTCCAGCGTGGTCGGGCGGTGCTGCTCGACGGGATCGAGTGGACCATCCAGGAGGGCGAGCGCTGGGTCGTCATCGGGCCGAACGGGGCCGGCAAGACCACGCTGCTGTCGTTGCTCGCCGCCCAGACCCATCCGAGCGCCGGCGGCGTCGACCTGCTCGGGCAAACCATGGGCCGCGTCGACGTGTTCGAGTTGCGGCCGCGCATCGGTGTCGCGTCCTCCGCCATCGCCTTGCGGATCCCGGGGCACGAGCGCGTCCGCGATGTCGTCGCGTCGGCGGCGTATGGGGTGATCGGGCGGTGGCGCGAGCGCTACGAGGCGGCCGACGAGGCGCGGGCCCGGGCGCTGATGACGCGGTTGCACGTCGAGAACCTGGCCGATCGTGCGTTCGGCACGCTGAGCGAAGGTGAACGCAAGCGTACCGAGATCGCTCGGGCGCTCATGGCCGACCCGGAGCTGCTGCTCCTCGACGAGCCGAGCGCCGGTCTCGACCTGGCCGGGCGTGAGACGCTGGTCGAAACCCTGGCGGCCCTGTGCCGCGACCCCGCCGCACCGACCGTGGTCCTCGTGACGCACCACCTGGAGGAAATCCCCGACGGCATTACGCACGCGCTGCTCCTGTCGGGCGGGCACACGGTCGCTCAGGGGCCACTCGTTGAGGTGCTGACAGCCGAAAACCTGAGCCGGGCCTATGCCATGCCCCTCGTCGTGACCCACGCCGACGGCCGCTGGACCGCCCGGTCGGCGCCCCGGCACGGTGCCACGCCGAATCCGTGAGGCGTGGCCCTACCCGGCATCACCCGCGCCCTGACGCCGG
>WQUE01000010.1 GCA_009785885.1 Actinomycetes bacterium | reverse complement strand
GCGTGACCTAACCGGTCTTGCTGTCATCCCGGCGTAGGCCGGGATCCCCGGCGGGTGCATGGGGTCGCAACTCCCAGGGGTTTCGACACCGCAGGCTACGCCTGCTTGCTCAACCGCCTGGTTGAAGAAGCACGAAGTGCGCAATCATGCACATTCGACGAAAGTGATGGTATGCTCACATTCGTGACCAATGTGCCAGTCCGGACGATTGCCGACATGGGTGCGGGGGTGCGCGGGTGCCGCCTGGAGAAGGGGTGGACGCAGGCGGAGTTGGCGGCGCGCGCCGGCGTCTCCCGCCGTTGGGTGATCACCCTGGAGAAGGGGCAGGTGTCGGGTGTCGAACTGTCGAAGGTCCTGCGCGTACTCACCGTCTTGTCGGCTGAGCTACGGCTGGGTCCGGCACCGGCGCCGTCGGCTGAGGAACTCGCGGTTGCGCGACTGTACGAGGGACGCCGGTGGTAAGCGTGCCAGGGGACCAGCAGTTGGCCGTACTCTTGGGGGGCCGGCAGGTGGGGACGCTCACACAGGAACGTGCGGGCGGGAGACATGTGTTCGTGTACGACGCGGATCCGGGCGACCTGTCCCTGTCGCTGTCGATGCCTGTGCAGGCCGGGCGAGGCTACTCGGCCCGGGTGGTGGACGCATACCTGGAGGGCCTGCTCACGGATAGTCGCGCCGAGCGGGAGCGGCTGGGACGGCGCTTCGGCGTGTCGTCGCGGAACCCGTTCGCGCTGCTGGCGCACATCGGGAAGGACTGTGCCGGGGCCGTCCAGTTCTGTGCACCCGCGGAGGTCGACGATGTCCTGGCCAGACGGGGGGAACTGGTGCCCGTCGACGAGAAGCGCATCGGGGAACGGCTGCGCCGGCTGCGCCAGGACTCGGCGCAGGCGTGGTCCGCGCCCGGCGAAGCGTACTCACTGGGGGGCGCCCAATCCAAGTTTGCGCTGCGCCGGACCACGGACGGCTGGGCGGAAGCCCATGGTGCGGAGCCGACCACCCACATCATCAAGACCGGGATCGACCGGTACCGGTTGCAGGCACTGAATGAGCACATCTGCCAGCGGGCGGCCACCCTGCTGGGACTGCCGGCGGCGAACACCGAGTATGTGGAGTTCGATGGCGAGCCGGCGATCGTGATCGAGCGGTACGACCGGGCAGTGCTCGCCGACGGGACGGTCTCCCGGATCCATCAGGAGGACCTGTGCCAGGCGCTCGGGGTCAGACCGGCGGCGAAGTACGAGTCCGATGGTGGTCCGTCAGCCGTGGACGTACTGGACCTGCTGGCGACCTCGGCAACCCCGGAATCGCAACCACGGTTTGTCGCGTACCTCGCGTTCATGAGCCTGATCAACGCGCCGGACGGTCACGCGAAGAACCACTCGATCATGCATACCGGGCTTCCCACACTGGCGCCCCTCTACGACGTGGCCTCGTCGGCGCCCTATGAGTACGATCCGTCCTCGGACCTGAACAAGATGGCCATGTCGATCGGCGGGGCTTGGCGGTTCGACCAGATCCGGGAAGCCCAGTGGTCGCGGCTCGCCGAGCGCTCAGGGGTGGATGAGACACTGGTGCTCGGGATCGTACGGGACATTGCGACGGACCTGCCTGATGCCCTGCGCGATGCCATCCACGGCCAGGACATGCCGCCCGACGCCCGTGACCTCGGTGACCGCCTGCTACCGCGTGTCGCTGCCCTGTGCGCGTCAGCCCTCTCCAGTTCGCTCAACCCCGGGCGTACGGCCGGGCCATGAGATCGGTCGTGTGGTACGCCTTCGCCTGGCGCCGCCAGCCCTGATGGGCGGCCAACGTGTACAGTGCCCGCGGTATTCGGGGCGCGACAAGGACATTCTCGCGTGGTGGGGCGCCGGTCCGGACGGCGTTGGCGAGGTCGTCCAGGGTGGCGAAGACACGGGCCGCCGGCCCGCGTACCGTGTCGTACGGCAGGGTCGTCAGGTACTCGCCGGCGCCGATGCCCACACCGTACTGCCAGGCCCAGCCGATGCGCTCGCAGAAGTGCGCGACCATGTCGAGGGCCAGGCCGGTGTTCTCGGCCTCGATGAACCCGCAGTTGACGACCGCGTACACCCGCGGCACGGTCGCGGCGCGGGGCGTCTGCTCGAGCAGCGTCAGCGCCCGGACGAGCGGGGCGGGCAGCGCGTCGACGTACAAGGGGAACACGACCAGGACCGCCTCGGCGCCGACGATCTCGGCCAGCGCCGGGCCGGGATCGCGCGCGCGGATGAGCCGGGTGGCCTGGTACGTCGGCACCGGCTCGCCCAGGGTCGCTTCGAGGCGCCGGATGATCTGCGCGGACGCACTGGTCTTCACCCGCGGCGTGCCGCTGAGGGCGACGATGCTCATGAGCCCTCCTTGAGCGCACGGACGACCTGCCCCACGGCCGCCTCCACCGCGTCGGCGCCCCGCGCGGTGAAGACCGCGTGCCGTGGCGGCCGCATGTTGAGCGCGTTGTGGTGGGCGAGGCTGACGAAGGTGTCGGTTTCCTTGTCGGTGCAGTCGCCGTACCCGAGGGTGATGAGGACGGGGAACCGCTCGTACCGCATCGCGTGGCGCATCCGGCGATCGACGATCTCGAAGTACGGCGCCAGGTTCTGGATGGTGCGGTCGAGGAAGGCCTTGGTGTCGTAGCTGTAGCCGCCGTACGTGATGCGCGAGACGAGCACCACGGCGTCCGCCCGCATCTCCCGGCGGGCGAGGCTGTTCGTATCGTCCCTGGTCA
>WQUE01000009.1 GCA_009785885.1 Actinomycetes bacterium | reverse complement strand
GGAACGACCACCTCGATGTCGGGGTCCACGCCCCGGTTCTCGATGTCCCAGCCGAAACGCTCGAACCAGCCGGCATACCGGGGTTGCGTCACCTCCGTGCCGTCCACCAGCGCGAAGCGCCCGTCGATGCCGATCACGCCGCCCCACGTGCGCGTGCCGACGACCGTGAAGCCGTGCAGACGCGCGACCGCCGTGCCGACATCGCCGTCGGACGCGGCGACCTCGTTGGTCAGCACGACCACCGGCCCGCGCATCGCCTGCGCCGGGTACGTCTGCGGGACCTCGAAGTATCGGGCCGCATCCCAGCCCAGCACCCGACGGAACAGCCGCTCCAGCACGAGCTGCGACGTGTGCCCGCCGCCGTTGTACCGCAGATCCGCGATGACCCCGTCATGCGCGGACGCCTCGTCGACCATCCGCTCCAGCTGCGCCCACCCGCGGGCGACCATGTCGGGCACGTGCACGTACCCGAGCCGCCCACCCGCGCGTTCCTCGACCCGCGTGCGCCGGCCGGCGACCCAGGCCTGGTAGCGCAGGCCGTCCTCACGCGGCAGGGGGACGACCCCGACACGCCGGTCGCCCGCGCCGGCCCGCCGCAGCACCACCTCGACCGGCTTCCCCGCGGCCCCCTCCAGCAGCGCGCCGAGCGCGGGCTCCCCCGCCGCCGGACGTCCGTCCACGGCCACGATGATGTCGCCCTCGCGGGCGTCCACCCCGGCACGGCGCAGCGGCTGCCACGCGCTCGGATCGCTGGGCAGGCCGGGCAGCACACGCTCGATGCGGAAACCCTCCGGCGTTCGCGTGACATCCACGCCCAGGTAGCCCGTGGCCTCCCGCGACGGATCCCCAACCGGCGGCGACACATACGCGTGCGACGTGTTCAGTTCGCCCACGCACTCCGCCAGCACGTCACGCACGTCGTCGGCGGAGAGACAGCGGCCGATCAACTCGCGGTACCGCGCCAGGACGCCGGGCCAGTCGACGCCGTTCATGTCCTCGCGCCAGTAGTGCAGCGCCATGAGGCGGCCGTTCTCGTCGAACATCTGCCGCCACTCCGCCCGGGCGTCCAGGCGGCGGCGCAGCCGGCCGAGATCGACCCGCACCAGCGACTCGTCGTCGTCCGCCTCGACCCGGCGGGCCGGCTGGGCCGTGACGTCGTCGCGGTGCCGCACGACCAGGATCTCCCCATCGCCGGACACCTCGAAGCTGTCGGCCTTGTCCACCAGGGTCTCGGTCTTGCGCGTCTCGAAGCTGAACCGCTCCAGCACGTCGACCGGACCGTCACCCGGGGCGCCCGCCCACGTCGCGCCCAGCACGCCGCCAAGCCCCGGCTCGCGCAGCCAGGCCAGGCCGTCCTTCACGGACCGCAGGTTGCCGTACTCCCCGGACGGCACGGGCAGCGCGACGGCGCGCGCCTCGAAACCGTCGAGGTCGAGGCGCACCGGCGTGGGGGCCTCGTCGGCCTTCTCGTCGTCGTGGCCGCCCTTGGCCTCCGCTTTGCCGGCGTCGGGCTCTTCCGGCTTGGCCAGCGGCCAGCCGTCCGCGCTCACGCCGAACGGCAGGAGTGTATCCGCGGCCAGCGGGGACAGCCACGGCCGGGCGGCGTTCACCGAGGCAAGTGAGAAGCCGTGCCCGGCGTACCGCGGATCGAAGGTCCGCCGCGCGATCCACGCCAGGTGCTTCCCGTCGCGCGTGAAGGTCGGCTCCGCGTCGTCGTACGCCCCCGACGTCAGCACCTGCCACGCCGGGTCGCCGGCGGTCACGTCTGCGCAGCGCAGCTGGGCGCGCGGCTCGGCCTCCGAGCCGACCGGAGCGCTCCACACGAGGAACCGGGAGTCGGGCGACCAGGCCAGATCCGCGATCTCCCCCGCGCCGGAGCGATCCAGCGACCGCACGGTCCCGTCGGCCAGCGTGACCAGCCGCAGCGTGCCGTCGTGGCTCGACACGGCCAGCTGTGCGCCGTCGGGCGACGCCGCCAGGTGCAGCACGTACCCCAACTCGCCGCCGGCGAGAAGACGGCGCTCCCCCAGCCCGTCGAGCGGGGCCACCTCCAGCGCGTCGGCGCCGTCCGCGTCGGTGACGCACACCCACGAACCGGTGGTTCCCAGCACGACCGGCTCGCGGCGCCGCACGCCGTCGGTGACGCCGAGCGCGCGGGCCGGCCCGTCGCGGTGCGTCAGGTAGTACACGCCGCCGCGCCAGCCGACCAGCGAGCCCGTGCCCTTGTGGTCGGGCAGGACGTCATCGAGGTTGTCGGTCACGTCGAGGGCGACCGACGCCGGCGCGCCCACGCCCAAGTCGGGGACGATCTCCCGGGGTACCGCGTCCGGCTCCAGGCCGTCCAGCGCGAACAGCCGCCCGCGGGCGTTGAACACGATCGTGCGCCCATCGCTGCGCGGGTCCCGGACGTAACCCTGGGCGGACGTGTGCGCGGTGTGGCAGCGGAGGTCGGTGCCGCGAGGGTCGATGCTGAAGAGCTGCGCCTGGGCGGTCGGGTCGGTGATGTGGGCGCGCCCGGCGGACAGATCCGAGGTGAACAGGATGCGACCCCGGTGCCACACCGGCCCCTCGCACGGCGCCGGCTCGTCGCCCAGCAGGCGCGTGAAGCCGCCCGCGGGCGTCCCCACCCACAGCTTCGCCGCCGTGCCGCCCCGGTAGCGCTTCCAGAACACGCCATGGCTGAACGTGGCCGTCTCGAGCACGACGCGCCCGTCGTCGTCCCAATCGGCCGCCCCAACCAGCCCGAGGCTCCGCAGGCTACGGTCCACCTCGCCGTCGAGGCCCACCTCGTACAGGCGTGTCACTGCGGGAGTGACCTCCTCATGCCCGCTGGATACGAGAACCCGGCCGGCATGCCAGCCGACCGTCCGCGTGTTGCGGCCCCACCAGGTCAGCCGGGTGATCGCACCCGAGGCACGGTCGAGGACGTACGCGTCCGGCGCCCCGGTGCGCCACGACGTCCAGGCGATCCGGGTGCCGTCGCCGGAGAAACGCGGGTAGGCGACCCTCACGTGGTCGCGCGTCAGACGCTGGGCCCGGCCACCCGACAGGTCGGACAGCCACACATCGTCGTCGGCCGTGAAAACGATCTCGTCACCGTGGACATCGGGATAGCGCAGATAGGCATCACTCACCCGACCAGGTTAGTCGGTCGAGGTGGGTTAAGCCGCCTGGGACTGGGAGGCCTCGCCACGCAGCACGTACGTCGGCGGCTGCTCGCCCCGGACCGCCGCCGCGGTGATCACGACACGGCTGACCTCGTCGTGGCTGGGCACGTCGTACATCACGTCGAGCAGCGTCCCCTCCAGGATCGCGCGCAACCCGCGCGCCCCGGCCCCGCGCCGCATCGCCTGGGCGGCGACGACCGCGACCGCCTCGTCGGTGATCTCCAGCTGCACGCCGTCCAACTCGAACAGCTTGTGGAACTGCTTGATGAGCGCGTTGCGCGGCTCGACGAGGATGCGTCGCAGCGCCATCTCGTCCAACTGCGGCACGGTCGCGACGACCGGCAGCCGGCCGACGAACTCGGGGATCAGCCCGAACGCCTGCAGGTCCTCCGGGGCGACGTCCTGCAGCGGATCGTCCGCCGTCGTCCCCTTGCCCACCGCCGCCTCGACGCTGAACCCGATCGAGTGGGCGCCGAGGCGCTTGCGAATGATCTCGTCCAGACCGGCGAACGCCCCGCCGACGATGAACAGCACGTTCGTCGTGTCGATCTGCAGGTACTCCTGGTGCGGGTGCTTGCGCCCACCGTGCGGCGGCACGGACGCGACCGTGCCCTCCAGGATCTTCAGCAGCGCCTGCTGCACGCCTTCGCCCGACACGTCCCGCGTGATCGACGGATTGTCGGCGCGGCGCGCCACCTTGTCGATCTCGTCGATGTAGATGATGCCGGTCTCGGCCCGCTTGATGTCGTTGTCGGCGGCCTGGATCAGCTTCAGCAGGATGTTCTCCACATCCTCCCCGACGTAGCCTGCCTCGGTCAGCGCCGTCGCGTCCGCCATCGCGAACGGCACGTTGAGCATGCGCGCGAGCGTCTGGGCGAGGTACGTCTTTCCGCAGCCGGTCGGGCCGATGAGCAAGATGTTGCTCTTCGCGACCTCGACCTCCTCGACCGCCTCGCCGCGCCGCGACGTGCCGGTCTCGTCGGACGACGCCTGGACCCGCTTGTAGTGGTTGTAGACGGCGACGGCCAACGCCTTCTTCGCGGCGTCCTGGCCGATGATGTACTGATCGAGGAACGCGTGGATCTCGGCCGGCTTCGGCAGGTCATGACCGGCATCCGACGCCTGGGTGCCGTTGAACTCCTCGTCGATGATCTCGTTGCACAGGTCGATGCACTCGTCGCAGATGTACACGCCGGGACCCGCGATGAGCTTGCGCACCTGCTTCTGGCTCTTGCCACAGAACGAGCACTTGAAGAGTTCGCTGCTCTCCCCCAGCCGTGCCATCGGATTCTCGCCTTCCTTCCGACCCTCGCACCCGCCGCGTCCTCGGCGGGCGATACCTCCACCATGCCACCCGGTGCCGACTTTTCCGCGCCCATCGCCATGAGCGCACCCGGCGTGTCTCGATCAGGGGTTGAGTCCCTTACGCGACGGGAGGATCTCGTCGACGATCCCGTACTCGACGGCCTCGGCCGCCGTCAGGTACTTGTCCCGCTCCACGTCGCGGCTGACCTTCTCCTTCGGCTGCCCCGTGTTGTCCGCGATCATCTGCTCCATCAGGTCGCGGATGCGCATGATCTCGCGCGCCTGGATCTCCAGGTCGCTCGACTGCCCGTACGACCCCTCGCCGCTGATCGCGGGCTGGTGGATCAGGATGGTGCTGTTCGGCAGCGCCAGGCGCTTGCCCTTCGTCCCGGCGGCGAGCAGCACGGCCGCCGCCGAGGCGGCCTGCCCGAGGCACACGGTCTGCACGTCCGGCTTGATGAACCGCATCGTGTCGTACACGGCCGTCAGCGCGGTGAACGAGCCACCTGGCGAGTTGATGTAGATCGTGATCTGACGCTCGGGATCCATGGACTCCAGGCACAACAGCTGCGCCATCACGGCGTTCGCGATGTCGTCGCTGATCGGCGTGCCGAGGAAGATGATGCGGTCCTCGAACAGCTTCGTGTACGGGTCGACGCGGCGCACCCCGTACGATGTGCGCTCCTCCCACTGCGGGATGTAGTAGTCCATGCGCGGCGGCAGTGGGGCGGAACCGTGCGGGCGGGAAATGTCGGGGATCACTGGTTGGGTCCTCCTGTCGTGATCTGCGCGGCGCGCTCGTACACGTAGTCGATGAAGCCGTACTCGAGGGCCTCCTCGGCCGTGAACCAGCGGTCGCGGTCGGAGTCCGCCTCGATCTGCTCGACGGGCCGGCCCGTGTGCTCCGCGGTCAGTTCGGCCATGGTGCGCTTCAGGCGCAGGCTCTGCTCCGCCTGGATGCGGATGTCCGAGGCGGTGCCGCCCAGCCCACCGGACGGCTGGTGCATGAGGATTCGCGCGTGCGGCAGGGCGAACCGCTTGCCGCGTGCGCCGGCCGACAGCAGGAACTGTCCCATCGATGCGGCCAGGCCCATCGCGACCGTGGCGACGTCGTTGCTGATCCACTGCATGGTGTCGTAGATCGCCATGCCGGCGTCGATCGAACCGCCGGGCGAGTTGATGTACAGGTAGATGTCCTTCTTCGGGTCCTCGGCGTTCAGGAGCAGCATCTGGGCGCAGATCGCGTTGGCGTTGTCGTCCTTCACCTCGGAGCCCAAGAAGATGATCCGGTTGGCCAGCAGCGACGAGTAGACGCTGTCCGTCAGGCTGCCGGCCGGGACCGGCGTCGGGCCCCCGGCGAGGCGCGGGTGCGGGGTTGAGTCCATGGTCATCACGTCGTATGAACCTACCCCGTCGCCAGGGCAAACCGAAACCGCCCCCGGGGGTGGTTCGTGCGCAGCCGAATCCGCACCGTTACCCGTCCGACGCCTCAGGTTCGAGGACCTCGGCCGGACGGCTGGATATCAGCGCGGCGACCCAGCGCGCCTTCGGGTCGGCGTCGACCAGCAAGGCCTTGGCCAGGAGCGTCATCGGCAGCGCCAACAGCGTGCCCAGCGGGCCGAGCACGAACCCCCACAGCAGCAGGGACAGGAACGACACCGTGACGCTCACCCCCACCGACTCGCCCGTGAAACGGGGCTGGATCACCGACTGGATGATCACGTTCAGCACCGCGTACACGATGACGACCGCCAGCGCGAGCTGCCACCCGCCGGTGAACAGCGCGAGCAGCGCCGGCGGGACCAGGCCGATGAAGAACCCGACGTTAGGGATGTAGTTCGTCAGGAAGCTCAGGACGGCCCAGGCGAGCGCCAAGGGGACGTGCATGATCACCAGAGCCACCCCGTCAAGGACCGCCACGATGAGGCCGAACACCGTGGTCACAACCCAGTAGCGCCGGACCCCCCGGGTGAAATCGCCGATCGCCCGGCCGACGCGCGTGTTCACGAGGCCGACGATGCGGAGCCGGGAGTCGATGCTCGGCCCGTCCATCGCCAGGAACACCATCGTGAGCACGATGACCGCGACCACGCCGAGGATACTGGAGGTCTGCGACAGGATCGTCGTGATCGCCCCCGTGATGGTGCTCGGGTTGATCGTCGTGACGACCTCGTTCAGGCCGACGTTGTCCAGGTTGATGTTGAACCCCGCGAGGAATGTGGTGATGCCGTGATAGATCGTCTGGTACTGCGCGGTGTACCGGGGCTTGGTCAGTTCGTTGACGAGCGCGTTGACGGTCCACGCCATCGACCAGACGGCGAGCAGCAGCAGGACGACGACCGTCAGCGCCATCACGGCCGCGGCGAGCCACGCGGGTGTGCCCTTGCCCACGAGCCAGCGGTGGATCGGGTACGCCGCAATGATCAGGTTCAGCGCAAGGAAGACCGGTCCCACGACCCCGCTGAACTCGCGCATCAGCACAAGCGCCGCGACGGTGGCGGCGATGCCGAGCATGACGACGACGTACTCGGGCAGGCCGGTCCGCTTGGCGCCGGACTCGATGGCTTCCTCCGTCTGAGACATGTGTGTCATTCTCGCACACGCCCGCACGCCGAGACCGCGTCCCGACGCGCCGTGGCCTACACCCGGTCGCCGGCCCGGCCGGGAGCGTGCCGGATGCGGAGGACCCGCTAGCGGCCCAGGAACGCCGCCCGGCGGTCGACCAGGGGGCGCAGCCAGGCGGCGGGCCGCGACAAGGGCAGGCGATGCAGCACGCGGCCGCCCAGCGTCATCGTGGCGGCGTAGCCGGCCCGGGGCACGCCCCCCGGCGGGCCCAGCGGCAGGCCCCGCTGCGCGGCGATCGTCTGCGGCTCGGTGTACTTCCGGATGCCCTCGGCCCCGTGCCGGCGTCCCATGCCGGAGATGCCCATGCCACCCATCGGGGCGTCGTGACTGGCCCAGGCGGCGGCGTAGCCCTCGTTGATGTTCACCGTGCCGGCGCGCAGCCGGGCCGCCACGGCCAGCGCGTGCGCCGGATCGGCCGACCACACGCTGGCGTTCAGGCCGTACGCCGTGTCGTTCGCGGCCGCGATCGCGGCGGCGTCGTCGGCGACCGGATACACCGCGACGACCGGGCCGAACGTCTCCGTCCGGTGGGCGGTCATGGGTTCGGTGACGCCGACCAACACGGTCGGCTCGTAGAAGAACGCCCCGAGATCGGGCCGCGGGCGGCCACCGGCCAGCACCGTCGCCCCCTTCGCGACGGCGTCGTCGACGTGCGCGACCACCTTGTCGAACTGGGCCTGGTCGTGCAGCGGCCCCAGATCGACACCCCACCCGGCGCCACGACCGAGGACGATGCGGCGGGTCCGTTCCGCGAAGCGCCGACAGAACGTGTCGTACAGGCTCACGTGCACGTAGATCCGTTCGACGCTGACGCACAGCTGGCCGGTCGTGCTGAAGCACGCCTGGACGGCGCCCTCGACGGTCACGTCGAGATCGGCGTCCTCCAGCACGAGCATCGGGTTCTTGCCGCCGAGCTCTGCCGAACAGCCGATCAGCCGCTCGGCGCACTGGGCGGCGACGACACGTCCGGTGGCGGTGGACCCGGTGAACATCAGGTAGTCCACGGCATCGATCAGTGGCGTGCCGAGCGAGGCGCCCGGGCCGGTGACGATCTGCATCACGTCGTGCGGCAAACCGGCCTGGCGCAGCAGGTCGAGCGCGGCGAGCGCCGTGAACGGCGTCGCCGAATCCGGTTTCAGCACGACGGCGTTCCCCGCGAGCAGCGCCGGGATCGCGTCCGAGGCGGCCAGCGTCAGCGGGTAGTTCCACGGCGAGATGATCCCGACGACGCCCTTCGGCTGCCACGTCTCGTACGCCGTCGTCAGGCCGGGGATCGCCCCGCTGCGCCGGTGTGGGGCGAGGTGACGTTCGGCGTTCGTCGCGTAGTAGCCCGCCGTCAGGGCGGTGTCCAGGAGCTCCTCGAAAGCGTTGAGCCGCGACTTGCCGTTCTCGGCGTGCATGACCGCCAGCAGCTTGGCCTGGCGCGACAGGACCAGATCGCGGAACCGCGAGGCGATCGAACACCGCCGTGCCAGCGGCGTGGCGGCCCAGGCGGGCTGAGCGGCCCGGGCGATCCGGGCCGCGAGGGCCACGTCGTCCGGTGTGCCCACGGGGACGTCCCCGAGGGCCGACCCGTCGAGCGGCGAGTGGACCGTCCGCGTCTCGCGCGGCGCGGCGAGTGTCACCAGCCCGGCCAGGCGGGCCGGGTCGATGCCCTGGCGGCGCAGGTCGTCGGCCTGGGTCGGGGACGCGGATGTCGGGGCCATGGCACCATTGTGCGCCGCCCGGCGTGGTGCGCCCGGCCAGGTCCAGGTCAGTGCCGCAGCACGTCCAGCGCGTGCCCGAGATCGGGCGACGGCGGCGAGGCGAACTCGCAGGGTTCCCCCGTGCCCGGGTGGATGAACGCCAGGCGGACCGCGTGCAGCCACTGCCGCTCCAGGCCGAGGCGTGCCGCCAGCACCGGGTCGGCGCCGTACAGCGGGTCGCCCGCGCAGGGATGGTGCAGCGCCGACAGGTGCACCCGGATCTGGTGCGTCCGGCCGGTCTCCAGATGCACACGCAGCAGGCTGGCATGCGCGAACGCCTCCAGCGTCTCGTAGTGGGTGACGCTGGGACGTCCCCCCGCGACGACCGCGAACTTCCAGTCGGCGCCCGGATGGCGCCCGATGGGTGCCTCGATCGTCCCGGCGGGCGGGTCGAGACGCCCCTGCACGAGCGCCTGGTACTCCTTGTCCACCCGGCGGTCGCGGAAGGCCTGCTTCAGCACGGAGTACGCCCCCTCCGCCCGGGCGACCACCATGAGCCCGGACGTGCCCACGTCCAGCCGCTGGACGATGCCCTGCCGCTCGTCGGCCCCGGTGGTGGCCACGCCGATGCCGGCCGCCGCGAGATGGCCCAGGACGTCCGGGCCGTCCCAGCCGAGCGACGGGTGGGCGGCCACGCCCGCCGGCTTGTCGACGACGACGATATCGGGGTCCAGATGGACGATCCGCAGCCCATCGGCCAGCCGCGGCTGCACCCGCACGGGCGGGCGGGCGGCCTCGTCCAGGTCGACGTCGAGCAGGTCGCCGGCCCGCACCCGCTGGGACGCCTTCGCCACGTTCGCCCCGCCGAGCCTCACCTGGCCGGCGTCGATGAGGTCCGCCACGCGGGAACGCGTCAGCCCGGTCATGCGTGACGCCGCCGCGTCGACCCGCTCGCCGTCCAGGCCGTCGGGCACAAGCCACGCGGTCACGACGGCGTCTCCTCCGCCCGCCGGGGCGGCGCGAAGAACACCAGGTGGACTCCGATGAGCACGGCGGCACACGTGATGAAAATGTCCGCGACGTTGACGATCGCAAAATGCGGCAGGCCGATGAAGTCCACGACATACCCGTGGAACGGCCGTGGCGGGCGCACCAGGCGGTCCACCAGGTTGCCGGCGATCCCCGCCATCAGCACCGCGACGACGACACCTTGCAGGCGGCTCGTGAGGCGCGGCACGACGAAAACCACGACCGCCGCGAGAGCCAGGATGGCGGCGACCGCGAACACCACGGTGACACCCTCGCCCATGCTGAAGGCCGCGCCGGGGTTACGCGTGAGCTCCAACCGGACCAGGCCGCCGAGCAGAGAGACCGGCCGGGCAGGGTCCAACCGCGCCAAGGCGATCTGCTTGCACGCCTGGTCGACCCCGACCCCGGCCAACGCCACGCCGGCCAGCGCCCACCACGGCAACCGGGACGACGATTCAGCGCGGGGCCCGTGCGACGCGTCATCGGGCGCGCCCCGGGCCGCCTGCGGAGCTTCCGTCACTACCGCCGCTCTTCCCGCATCTTGCACGCGACGCACAAGGTGGCCCGGGGGAAAGCTTGCAGACGCATCTTGCCGATCGGTTTGCCGCACTGGGCGCACAGACCGTAGGCCCCACCGTCGAGCAACCGGAGCGCCTGTTCGGCCTGGTCCAGCATCTCGCGGGTGTTGGCGGCCAGGGACATCTCCTGGTCCCGCTCGAAGTTCGCCGACCCGACGTCCGCGGGATCCTTGCCCGCCCCGTCCGGCCCCTCGTTCATCCGGTCGGCCAACTCGCCCTCGGCCTCGACGATGGCGCGGCGCATGCGCGCGATATCGTCCTGGAGGACGGTGTGCAGCTCCGCCACCTCCTCAGCCGTCCACGGCGACTCGCCCGGCAGCGTCGGCAACGCGGGGGGCGTCACCTTGCTTGCGGCCATCGCACACCTCCTCGCCCTTCGATCGATGTAGGTTGACACACTACGTCATGAGAGGCCGTTTCGGGCGCGCTCGCACCGACACGACCACAACGTGAGCCGAAATGCCCGGGATTCCCGCTCCCGCGAGCCCCGCCGGGCCGGCCTCAGCTTCGCGAGTCGAAGCTCTCCATCAGCTCGGGACGGTAGTTCGGCGAGAACTCCGGCGCATCCCGCAGCGCGTCGAGCTGCCGCTGCAGCTGGGTCGTCAGGCTGACGCGGTACTGCGCCTCGAAGTCCCGCAGCTTGCTGACGCGGTCGCTCAGCACGTCCCGGTCACGCTCCAGTTGGGCGAAGATCTCCCGACGGCGATCCGTCGCCTCGGCCTCCAGGCGGGACGCGTGCGCCTGTGCCTCCTGCCAGATGCGTTCGGCGTTCTGCTGCGCCTCGGTCGTCACCCGGTCGGAGTCGGACTTCGCGTTGCGAACCATCTCGTCCACCTGAGCGGTCGCCTGCGCCACCATCTGGTCGGACCGCAGCGTCGCCTCGTCGAGCTTTCGCTGCGCCTCCTGCTCCGCGTCGCCGATCAGCATCTCGCGCTGCTTGATCGCCTGCTCCACCAGCATCACCGCCGCCGGCGCCGCGTCGGCGCTCGTCGTCACGACCACCTGCCGCGCCTCATCCTTGCTGTTCGCGCTCAGCTGGCTCTGCATCTGCTCCAGTTGCGCCTTCAGCTGGTCGTTCTGTTCGCTCACCCGCTTCGTCTCCGCGTTCGCCTGCTGCAACTGCACGGTCAGCAGGTCGGCCTGGGCGCTACCCTCGGTCGCCCGCGAGAGCTGCTCGCGCAGGCTCGCCAGTTCGGCGGTGAGCTTCTCGTTCTCGCCGCGCAGGGCCGCGTCCGCATCACCCGACGACTGAGCCAGGCGTGTGGTCAACTCGGCGTTGGCGGCGGTCAGCTCCGTCACCTTCGCCTCGGCCTGGGTCGCCTTCGCCTCGGCGTCGGCCACCTTGCCGTGCAGCGCCTTCACCTGCTCATCGGTGTTGCCGCCCTCCCTCAGGCTGGCCACCTCGGCCGCCAGACGGTCCCGTTCCGCCTTCAGCCCCTCATCGCCGCCGGCCGACGCCTTCAGCCGCTCGTTCTCGCCGACGATCTCCGCGTAGCTGACCTCCAGCCGGTCGATGAAGTTGTCGACCGCGCTGGCCCGGTATCCGTCCTCGTTCGGCACCTTCGCCATGGGGAAGCGGATGTTGCGAACCTCGTCCACTGTCAGGGTCATCGTCTACTCCACATCATCGATGTTCTCAGGTCGGACAAGCCACCGCCCGGCGCACGGGCCCGTCCCACGCGGTGCTGGCCAGATTACCCCAGCATATCGGGGACCTGCCACCATCCGGTTCGCCGCCAGGCCGTTTCTAGAAGAAAAACATCCAGATGACACGCTGCAACACCAGCAGAGCCACCCACAGAACTATGAAGGCCAGGTCGAGGGATAGCGTCCCGAGCCGTACCGGCTTGACCCAGCGGTGCAGCCAGCGCAGGGGTGGATCGGTCAGGGAATAGATGACCTCGAACAGGACCAGCAGCGGTCCGCGCGGCCGAAACCCGGGCGCGAGCATGAGAATCCAGCTGATCGCCGCCCGCGCCAGCAGCACCAGAAAGTAGATCTGGACGGCCCACAGCAGGACCTCACCGAGAAGCGCCATCGCTCAGGCGGCCTTGAGGTTCGCCAGCACCCGGTCGCGTTCGTCCTGGCCGACCTCCACGTCCGCCGGGGTGAGCAGGAACACCCGCGGGGCGACCTTCTCCAGCTTCCCGCGCGTCGCGTACACCATCCCGGCGGTGAAGTCGAGGACGCGCCGCGCCTGATCGGTGGGCACGCCCGTCAGGCGCATGAACACGGGCACGCCGCTCCGGTATGTGTCGCCGATGTGCTCCGCGTCGTGGAAGTCGCGGGCCGACACCACGACCGGATAGACCGCGCGTGCGTCGCCGCTGGCCCGCGCGAACCGCTCGGGCTTGCCCTCACGGCGCACCGGGAGCACCGTGACCTCGGCCAGGGGCGTCTTGCCCGTGTCCTCATCGTCGGACGCGTCGGCAGGGTTCCCCGCGTCATCCCTATCCGGCTGGTAGCCGTAGCGGTCGTCGTCGATCAGACCCAGCCAGTTCATGGTCTTCTTCCACACACCCGGCATCGCTCACCCTCCTTGCGATCGCACGCCACACCGGCGTACACCGCCGAGGGTACAGGCTCAACGGCCCCGGACGAGGGAAGCCGGGCCGTCGTGCGCGTGTTTCGCCCCGATATCGTGCGAACGCCCCCGCCCGGCTCAGCCCCCGTAGGCGAGCGCGGTCACCCCGGCATCGACGGCCAGCGACCAGCGGGTGCGGTCCTCGAACCGGTACACCCGTCCGGAACCCGTCAACAGCGTCGCCGTGATGCCGTCGGTGCGTGGCAGCGCGGCCAACTCGACCGGATCGACGTCGCCGTAGGGGCCGTACGACTCGACCTGGGAACCGTCGGCATCCATGAGATACACGCTGGCGTAGCCGTCCGTCTTACTCTCGGCCAACACAAGCAGCTGCGTGTCGCCGACCCAGGCGACGTCGCGGTACGCGACGATCACCCCGCGGGATGTCGTCACCGGAATGGGCTGCCAGCCGTCGACGACCAGCCCGTCGAGGACACGCAGCCGCAGAAGCCCGAACCGCGTCTGGCCGTCTTGCTGCGTCACCACGGCGATCCTCGTCTGGTCCGGCGAGATGCGGAACGCCACAACCTCGGCCCCCGCCAGCCCGGCCACCGGCGCGTCGACGCAGGCCTGGGCGTCGCAGACGGACACGACCGGGCCCGTCTCCGACCGGTGGAACACCCACACCTTGCCGGCGTGATCGATCTGGGGACGGGTCAGCCCCCGTCCCTCCAGGCGCGTGACCCAGGCGTCGCCCCCGCCGAGACTGGCGGTGTCCAGGCGGGTACCGTCCTCGCTCACGGCGGCCACGACGGTCAGGTCGGGCGACAGGGCGAGGCTGCGAAGCCCGAGGGTCGCGCCATAGCGGCCCAGACGACCAGGCACGGGCGAGGGCAAACCCGTCTGGTCGTCGCGCAGCTGCGTGAGACGGGCGTCCGCCAGCAGGAAGCCGTCGCGGACGTCCGGATCGGGGAACGGCCGGTACGCGGCGACCTGGGACCATCCCAGCACCCCGGAGGCGTCCTGTCCCGGGATGGCGTACGGACCGCCCTTCAGGGTGATGCGGACCCCGGTGACCGTGGGGGTGCGCGGCAGGGCCGCCAGCGTCCACAGGATCTGGGCAGCCATCCGTTCCCGCTGGTCGTCGGCGAGGCCGGCGACCGGGTCGTCGAGCGACACCTGGGCCACGGCTCCCTCGACGGTCACCGACGTGGCAGCCAGGCGGGTGTCGGCCGGGATCGCGGTGGACACGGCCGGGCTCAGCCATGTGGACGGGCCGCGCAGCAGCGCCTGGATCGCCCCGGTGGGTGTCGCGTCGACGGTGTTCAGGTGCACCTGCTCGGCGACGAGGCTCCGCCCGTCCGGGCTGACGAAGTAGACGGGCACCGCCTGGTAATAGCCCTCGTAGAGGTACTTCGGCAGCAGGAGTCCCGGGCCCGGGTCGGAGATGCGCCACTGCCCGTCCACCGGCACCATGCCGAAATCGTGGGTGAAGTCGGGTTCGTACGCCGCGGTGAAGTGGCCGGTGGCATCCAGGGTGCCGATGAGCGGCGCGCTGACCGCGGCCGACGTGGCGGTCGTGTTCGGCGGGTGCCCGGCGCTGTCGTAGATGGTTGCGCCGGCGTTCGGATCCCAGGCGGCGGCCGCCTCGCTCGTCAGGAACGTGCGGGCCACGTCGAAACGGCTCGGCGAGGACGACGACACCGCCGCCAGGAACCCCTCCAGGACGGCCCCCGGCGTGGCGCCCGCGGCGGGGGGTAGCGGTTCGATGTACGGCGGGTTGTTCTGGTCGGACTGAGCCGAGACGGTGATCTCCTGGACGGGACCGCTCGTCGGGATCGTGACGCAGCCGGTCAGGCCGGCGGCCACGCCGGCCGCCAGGCACATCGCCAGGCCGCGCCGGACCTCACGCTGGATGATCGTCATCAGGTCGCCTCCTCCCCCGACGTGGCCTGGGTCCCGCTCCGGTCCGCCGGCCGCAGCGGCAGCGGTGAGGTGCGCAGCGGGTCGCCGGGGTGCAGCGGCAACGTCAGCCGGAACACGGCCCCCCGGCCGGGCCGGCCCCACGCCTGGAGCCAGCCGCCGTGCAGGCGGGCATCCTCCAGCGCGATCGCCAGCCCGAGCCCGGTGCCGCCGACGGTGCGCTGCCGGGAGGGATCGGCCCGCCAGAACCGCTGGAACACCAGTTGGGCCTGCTCGGGGGCGAAACCGACGCCCCGGTCGCGGACCGACACGGCGACGGCGTGCTCGTCGGCGGCCAGATCGATGTCGATGGGACGGCGCTCGCCGTGCTCGATCGCGTTGGTCATGAGGTTGCGCAGCACCCGGCGAACCCGGCGCACGTCGATCTCCGCCACGATCCGTGGCGACGCGTGGAGCACGAGCGGCGTTCCCATGCCGGTGGACAGCAGGTCGAGTTCCGCCACCTCCGCCCGGACGACCTCGACGACGTCCACCTCCTCCAAGCTGAGCAGCGCCGCGCCGGCGTCGAACCGGGAGATTTCCAGCAGGTCGGCCAGCAGGGTGGAGAACCGGTCGATCTCGGCTTGCAGCAGTTCGACGGTGCGCGACGCGGTCGGCGAGAAGTCCTCGCGCAGGCTGTACAGCACCTCGGAGGCCATGCGTACGGTCGTGAGCGGCGTGCGCAGTTCGTGGGACACGTCCGACACGAAGCGTTGCTGCACGCGCGACAGGTCCTCCAGCCGGGCGATCTGGGTGGCCAGCTCGCCGGCCATGTTGTTCATGGACGTGGCCAGGCTCGCCAGGTCGTCGGTGCCCTTCACGGGCAGGCGCCGCTCGAAGTCGCCGGCGGCGATCTGGCCGGCGACCTCGCTGGCGAGCCGGACGGGACGGGAGAACTGGCGCGACACGGCGTAGGCGATCAGGGCCAGCGCGGCGATCAGCACCGTCACCGTCGACAGGACGGCCCCGCGCAGCACCGCGACCGTCGCCGCCTCCTGCGACAGCGGGAACACGAAGTACACGGCATACCCCTGCCCGGTGGGCGCGTGGAGGGTGCCGCCGAACGCGATCCCCGGATCGTCGGGCGTGCCCGGCGCCGTGTAGACGACGGTGGTCGGGGCGTGCCACAGGACGTCGACGGCGTCCGGATTCGCCTTCACCGTGTCGCGCAACGACCCGGGCACCGAGTCCGCGCTGATCCCCCGGGACGAGAACCCGGCGACGAGACCCTCGATGACGAGCTGATACTGCGCGCCGGCCTGGCTGTTCGCCTCGTTGGCCAGTTGCTGCAACCGCTCGAGCAGCGACGTCGAGCGCAGGTCGGCGTCGCGCAGCTGGTCCTGCATGCGCGTCAGCGCGCTGCCGGCCTCGTCGGCGCACAGCTGGGTTTTCCCGGAGACGATCCCGCTGGTCGCCTGCCACAGGATCATCCAGGCGCCGAGCGCCAGCACCAGGATGGACGCCACGAGCGTGGTCACGATGACGCGCAGCGGCAGCGACGAGCCCCACACCGTCCCCGGCCAACGTCGCGCCCGACGCCACCACGACGACGTGGTCGCCACGGGGTGCCTACTCGGCACCGGGGCCGCCGGCACGGTATCCGACGCCCCGGACGGTCACGATGATGCTGGGATGCTCCGGATCGGCCTCGACCTTGGAACGCAGGCGCTGCACGTGCACGTTGACCAGCCGCGTGTCCGCCGCGTTACGGTAACCCCACACCTGCTCCAGCAGCGCCTCCCGGGTGAACGCCTGGCCCGGATGCCGGGCGAGGGTCAACAGCAGGTCGAACTCGAGCGGCGTCAGCGACAGCTGCTCGTCGCCGCGCCGCACCGTGTGACCCACGGTGTCGATGACCAGGGAGCCCACCTGCACGACGGGCGAGTCGGACTGGTCGACGAGCGCCCCCCGGCGCAGGCGAGCCCGCACGCGGGCCACCAGTTCGGTCACCTTGAACGGCTTGGACACGTAGTCGTCCGCGCCGGCCTCCAGGCCGACGACGACATCGGTCGTGTCGGTGCGGGCGGTCAGCATGATGATCGGCACGCCCGACTCGGCCCGCAGGGCCAGGCACACGTCGATGCCGTCGCGGCCGGGCAGCATGATGTCGAGCAGCACCAGATCGGGGCGGAACCGGTGGAACTGCTCCAGCGCGTCGTCGCCGTTCGCGCACCACGCCGTCTCGAAGCCCTCCTGGGCCAAGACGATTTGCAGCATCTCGGACAACGCCGCGTCGTCGTCCACCACCAATACGCGGTGGGGCGTGCTCGTCATCGACCACCTCCTGGTGCCGCCGGGATCCGCCGGCGCACGGCCCGGCGGTTGTAGCCATGGTACGTCAGCAGTCTTCGCCTGACACGCACCCTGAGACGACGAAACGGTGGCGCCCGGTCGGGGCGGCCACCGTCTCAGCGGACACAGGGGTGGAGATGGCGGGAATTGAACCCGCGTCCTCAAGCGGCGAACCAGGTCTTCTCCGGGCGCAGCCACCGTGGCGTTCTGCTCGGCCCCCGCGCTCCTCG
>WQUE01000008.1 GCA_009785885.1 Actinomycetes bacterium | reverse complement strand
CGGAGCGGCCCGGGCTGGCGACCGCGTGCGGCCACGCCGGCGAGCAGATCGTCCTGCTGGCGCAGCATCTGGGGCTGAACACGTGCTGGGTGGGCCTGACGTACAACAAGCGCAAGGCGCGCGCCCACCTCGGCCCGGACGAGGCACTGGTGCTCGCGGTCGCCCTCGGCTACGGGGCCGACGGCGGCAAGCCGCATCGCCGCAAGCCGCTGGACGAGCTGGGGCACGTCGAGGGTGGCCGGGACGCGCCGGCCTGGTTCCGGGCCGGCCTGGAGGCGGTCGCGCTCGCACCCAGCGGGCTCAACCGGCAGGGCACGACGTTCACCCTGGCCGGCGAGGTCGTCCGGGCCGATCCGGGACGGGGGACGTACGCGCCCATCGACCGCGGCATCGCCATGTACCACTTCGAGGTGGGCGCCGACGGTGGCCCGTGGCGGTGGGATTGACACCGCCCCCTCCAGCCGGGACACTGGAGAGTCGTCGCACGCAGCCAGGAAGGGCGAACCATGTCGGACACGTACCCGCAGCAGTTTTCCGCGCCGGGCGGCATCCCGCCGGCCCCGCCGCTTGGCTACGACCCATCGGTGCCGCCGCAGGCCAACCCTCAGCCGGCCCCACCGCCGGGCTACGCGCCGCAGTACCCGCCGGGCTATGGACCCCAGCCGTACCCGGGTTACGGGCCCCCGCAGCCCACCTACGCCGCCGCGCCGTACGCGCAGGCCTACCCGCCGTATCCCCCCGTGCCGTACATGCCGGCGTATGCCCAACCGGATGCCTCAAGCTTCGGGTTCGCCGCGCTTGGTTTCTTCGTCCCGCTCGTCGGGTTGATCCTGTGGCTCGTCTGGCGAGATCAAACGCCACTGAAAGCCAAGTCTGCCGGCACTGGTGCCCTCATCGGCGTGTGCGCGCTCGTCGGCTTTTATGTCCTCGCCTTCGCCGCGAGCCTCGTCGCCTCCATCGGCTGACGGACGCAGCACCGGTTCAGGTCGCCACTAGCGACGATACGTCGGTGCGAGGGTGGCGCGGGCGATGGTGCGGAACAGCATCATGAACGCCGCGGGTGTGCACCCGATGCCGTCGGGCACATCCACCGGACCGTCGAGGGCGTGCACCGCGAAGACGTACCGGTGCGCGTGATCGCCGGGCGGCGGCGCGGCGCCGATGAACCCGAGGGTGCCGCCGTCGTTTCGCGCCCGGATCGCACCGGCGGGGAGCGCACCGTCCGGGGCGCCGAAGCCACGGGGCACGCGCGTGAGGCCGGCGGGCAGGTTCAGCACCGTCCAATGCCAGAAGCCGGCCGGCGTCGGGGCGTCCGGATCGAAGCATGACAGCGCGAACGCTTTCATCGTCGCCGGGAAGCCCGACCAGGCAAGCTCCGGGGAGACGTTCGCGCCGTCCTGCGAGTGGCGCACGTCCATCGGCGCGCCCGCGGTCACGTCCTGGCTTGTCAGCTGGAAGGACGGCACCCGGGGCAGCAGTGAGTACGGGTCGGGAGGATAGGGTCTGGTGAGGTCCATGCGCCGAGCCTAGTCCGTCCTCCGCCGCCCCGCAGCGCAAGGGACTCCTGCCCGGAAACCTCCCTCGAAATCGCCCGGGCCGGACCTCCGGACGGGCCCAGCACCCCGGGGGTTCGGTACGGCTTCCGGTCACCGGCCGGTGAGCCTCAGGCGTCCCCCGCGAGCGTGTCGAGGGCCGCCCAGCGCGGATCGGCGGCGGCATCATGGGCATGGCCGGGGTCGTCGTTCAGGTCGGCCCCGCAGGTGGGGCACAGGCCGGCGCAGTCGGGACGGCACAGCGGCGCGAACGGCAACTCCAGCACGATCGCGGCGCGCAGTGCCGGTTCCAGGTCGATCTGGTCGTGCTCGACGAACAGGGCGTCCTCCTCGGCGTCCCGGCCCGGATAGTAGTACAGCTCGTGCACGTCGAACGGCCGCCGCTCCTCGAGCGTCCGCAGGCACCGGACGCACTCGCCCGCGAGCGTCGCGACCGCCGTCCCGGCGACCCAGACGCCCTCGCCGGCCGACTCGAGCGTGAGGTCGCAGTCGATGGGCGAACCCTCCGGCACGCCGATCATCTGCACGCCCAGGTCGTCCGGCGCGACGACCGTGTGCGCCCACGGCCGCATCTCGCCCGCCCGTCGGGGCAGGTCGTGGATCGAGACGATGAGGTCCCCCGTGCGTCGCATGGCGCGCCCTCCTCCCCGGGTACGGCCATGATAGCGGTGGTCGGGGCTAGTCTGAACGTCATGGATACCGGGTCGGACGCGGCGCGCCGCGTCGCCTTCGCGGAGGCCGCCAAGCGCCGGGAGGCGGAGGCGGCGCAGATGCTCGTGGACGACTTCGTGACGCAGGCGCAGGCCAAGGGCCTACCCGCGGCACCCCTGCGGGCGCAGCTCACCGGCGGGGGTACGGCCCGCACCGACAAGGCGGGATGGTGCGTCAACGCGGCGGGGACGCTCGCCGTGGGGACGGACGGCGCGTGGTACCGGCTCGTCGTGCAGGGCGGCCTGGCGGAGCGTCTGCGCGGGGTGCGCCTGGTGCCGTCGCCGCCGGCGCTCACCGTGCTCGCGGGGGGACGCGACGGCGAGTCGGGCGACCTGCGGGACTTCCTCGCGCGGCGCCTCGCCGAGGGATGAGACGCCCGCGTCATCCCACCCCCGTTTGGCCCGGGCCCGGACGGGCGGGTACAGTGGTGGGGTTGTGTCGCCAGGCGCACGAACGCCCGGCACTTTCGACTCGCCACGCTGAAGGAGCAAC
>WQUE01000007.1 GCA_009785885.1 Actinomycetes bacterium | reverse complement strand
TCGCGAGCGGCATCGACGTCACCCTCGTGGCACGCTCGATCGACCAGTCGGCGATCACCCTTCCGGACGCCGCCACGTCGCTCACCCTGCTGCTGGACGGGCCGAGCTTCGTCCGGACGCACATCACCGTCCCCCCGGCGGCGACCCTGGTGATCGACTCGCTGAACGGCGACGACACCGCCGACACGCTGACGATCCCGTCGGTCGCGGGCACCAAGAACACCTACGCGAGCATCGGCGGGGACGGCACGAACTCCGGGACGATCACCATCCGAGGCGGCGGCCTCGACATCACGGCCCGCTCGGCCGGGGCCGCCATCGGCGGCGGCGGTTCCCTGTCCACCACGATCCCCGGATCCGACGCCGGGACGGTCGCGATCACCGGCGGGGTGGTGACCATCACCCAGTTCTGCGCCGACGGCGGCGACCTGGGCACCGGCTCGTGCGGCGCCGGGATCGGCGGCGGCGGGGATCCCGGCCTGGACGTCGGCGTCGTCGCCACCGGCGACGGCGGGACGATCGCGATCACCGGGGGGACGGTCGGCATCACCCAGTACGGCAACGCGGCCGGCATCGGCGCCGGCGCGCACGGCCCCGTCGGCGACATCACGATCGGCGGCGCGGCGGTCACGTCGACCGTGCTGAAGAAGATCAACCAGGCCGGCGAGGGTTCGGCGATCGGCTCGTCGTCCGGCACGGGCCGGGGCGGCCGGGGCACGATCACGATCACCGGGGGGACGGTCCGCGCCACCACGACGGATGTCGGCGCCGGCATCGGCAGCTCCAACCCGGGCAAGCCGATCCACATCACGATCTCGGGCGGCGACGTGTACGCGGCGAGCCCGGTCGGCGCCGGCATCGGGTCGATGATGGGCGTGCTGGGGGACTCCATCGCGATCACGGGCGGGGTCGTCGTGGCCTCCGGCGGCGCGAGCCCCGGGATCGGCAACCGCGTCGCCCAGGTCGCGCCCGACTTCTGCCTGAGTTCGGCCGCGCAGGTCACCGCGACCAGCGGAAAGTCGCCGGCGTTCGTCGTGAAGGCGAACACCTGCGACGGCTACTACGTCAACGCCGAACTGGACAAGGCGCCCTCGTCGTCGGCCGCGACGACGCTGGACGTCCACCGGGGCGCCTTGACGACCTCGCTCACGCTGCCCGCCGCGTCCACGCACTTCGGGTACGGCACGAACAGTGACGTCCCCACGAACGACCTGGTTGTCGCGTCCAACGGGACGGTCACGCTGGGGACGGTCGTGCGGTCCAAGGATTCCAGCACCCAGCTGTACTCGATCCACGACCCGGCGGGGTACGCGGCGCATCAGACCGCGACCGGCGCCCAGGCGAATGCCGCCGTGCTGCCCGTCCGGCTGACACCGTTCGCGTCCGGCGTGGTGTCGGTGAGCGACGTGGGGCGCACGACGGCCACGTTCCACAGCACCGGCCAGCTGTCCGCCGGCACGTTCCGTGAGGGCGGCTTCCGCTATTCGACGGACGCTGCCGTGGACGCCCAGGGCGCGCTCACCGGCGCCGGCGTCGTGAAGGTGCCGTGGTCCGGCTTCTCCGCGTCGCAGATCACGGCCCCGGTCGTCGGTCTGGACGAGGCGACGACGTACTACGTCCAGACGTACCTGTCCACCTCGCTCGGCGACCTGTATTCGGCGGTGGTCGCGTTCACGACCCGGGGCGCGACGGTCCTCGACCTGTCGGCGACGACGGCCGACGGCGCCGGCTACACCGTCACCGGCCTGACCCCCGGGTTGGACGAGTATGCGACCCGTTTCCCCTCCTCGGATGGGGTTGTCGCGGACCCGGCGGGCGTCGTCACCTTCGGGACGGACGGCGAGTACGCGCTCGTCCAGTCCGGGGTGCTGGCCGCCCCCGCCGATGTGGCCTCGCCGAAGAACGGCACGTCCATCATCGGACGCCTCGTCGTGCCCGACGGCGTCAACCTCACGCTGACGCTACGCGGCATCGACCTGACCGGCGATCTCGTGCTCGTCGGCACGGCAACCGTGACGCTGCTGCTGGACGCCGACGCGACGTTCGCGCCCGGCGCGACCAACACCGTGCGCGGCAGCCTCGTCGTTCCCCGGGACGCCTCGGGCGTTGCCTCCCTCGTCATCGACGATGCGGGTGGCGGCGCCGGGGTGCTGACCGTGACGGCGACGGGGGCCGACGCGGCGGGTATCGGCGGCGACCAGACCGGGGCGTCGGCGGGCGCGATCACCATCCAGGGCGGCACCGTGACCGCGGCGGGGGGCTCCGGCGGCGGCGCGGGCATCGGCGGGGCGGCCGGGGGTTCCGGCGCCACGCTGACGATCGGCGCGGGCGCGGTGGTCACGGCGTATGCGACGGGTTCGTCTCGTCCGGCCCTGGACGCCGACGGCGGCAACCACGGCACCGGTTTCTCTGCGAACGCCATGATCGACGTTCCGCTGCCCGGCCCCATCAGCGTGTTCCGGGACGGCTACGCCGGGGGACGCGTGTCCGATGCCATCGAGGTGCTCGCCCTGCCCGCCGGCTACCGGGCGTTCGCCTACACCACCGGGGGGACGTCCCGCACCGACAACCTGTACGCCGACCTCGGCTATGCGGCCGCCCTCGGCCGCACCGACCACCGCGCGATCGCCCGGTCGGCCGACGACGCGAAGCCGGTGTTCTCGGCCCAGCGGCTGGACGCCTACGACGCCGTCAACCCCGCGGACGCGGCCGGAACGGGCGTGCTGCAGTTGACGCTGCGACGCCCGCCGACGGCGGG
>WQUE01000006.1 GCA_009785885.1 Actinomycetes bacterium | reverse complement strand
GACGCCGGCCGAGGCCATCTCGTACTCCGTGCCGCACGCCGCACACTGGTACAACAGCCGGTGCAAGCCCTCGGCCCGCCGGCGGTTCCTGACCTTGATCTTGTTGGCCTTCTGCCAGGCGAAATCGTCGTACGTGAACACCTGCGCCAACCGGGCGTTGATCTCGTCCACGGAAAGGCTCCGGGTCTCCTCGCGCGTGAACTGCAACGTCATCTCGGCCATCACGGGCCGGACGCCGTGCGTCTTCCCATGCCACGTCGGCGCGTCCACGTGGTGGCCGTGCATCGTCAGGGTGACGACGGGCAGGTTCATCTGGCGGACCATCTTCCCGACCGACTCGGGCAGCAGCGACCCGGTGCCACACAGCGAGTAGCGGGCCTCGGGGAACAGCATGATCACGTCCCCGAACTTCCGCGCGGCCAGCATGTTCTTCACCAAGGCGATGTCAAGGGTGAACTTGCGCGTGCCGATGCCGCCGACCGCCCGGAGCAGGCGCTCGATGCCGATGAACCCGTCGATCGCGATCACGTAGTTGGCGCGGTGCGGGTAGATCGCCTTCGTCGCCACGACGATGTCGAGGAACGCGTTGTGGTTCACCAGCAGGAAGTACGGCGGCTTCAGGTCGCGCGGCAGGCCGCTCCTGTCGATCCGGGAGCGGTGCGCAAGCGACCGGGCGAACGCGACCGCCCAGATGATGGGCAGCCACATCCTCCCTTGTCGCCTGGGGCGGCGGTACATGTCGAAACGCGGGAAGTCGCCGATCATGTGCGCTCCGTTCCGGCCCGGCACCCAGGCCATGTTTGCAAGGGTAGCGCACGCCCGCTGCTCCGCCTCGGGACGCACGCCTGTGCCCGCTACGCCTCCGGCGCAGGGTCGGCGTCACCCGGTGCGTCGCCGGCCCGGCCCACCGTCGCCGCGACCGCACCCAGCAGGCCGTTGAGGAACGCGACGGACTCGTCGGTGCTGTACTCGTCCGCCAGGCCGAGCGCCTCCGAGATCGCCGCCGAGGGCCGCAGGTCCGTGTAGTCGAGTTCCCACACCGCGATGCGGGCAAGCGCCCGGTCGAGTCCCGGCATGCGCTCCAGCGTCCAGTCGCCCGTGACCGCCCGGGCGATGCGGGCGTCGATGTCGTCCTGGTGGAACCGGACACCCCGCACGATCTCCTCGGTGAACGACCGGATCGCACGCGGCGCGTCCTCCAGCACGTCCAACGGGTCGACCCCGCGCAAATCCGCCTGGTACAGCGCGTCGAGGGCTGCCTTGCGCGCCTTCGTGCGGGCCGTGTGGTGATGCGGCGTGCCGTCGTCCAGCACGCGCACCTTCACCGCGCCCGGCATCGGCGGGCGTTCGCCCGGGGCGAGGGCGAGGCCCGCGGGCGCGTCCGGTGCGGACGTCCTCATCGGCATGCTCAGTTGACGCGGCCGAGGTAGTCGCCCGTGCGGGTGTCCACCTTGACCTTCTCGCCGGTCGTGATGAACAGGGGCACCTGGATGACCTTGCCGGTCTCCAGCGTGGCAGGCTTCGTGCCGGCCGAGGAACGGTCACCCTGCAGACCGGGCTCGGTGTAGGTGATCTCCAACTCGACCGACGCGGGCAGGTCCAGGTACAGCGGCGCGCCCTCGTGCAGCGCGACGTTCACCATCGTGCCCTCCAGCATGAAGTCCTTCGCATCGCCGACGGTCTCGGCCGGGATCGTCAACTGGTCGTACGTGGAGGTGTCCATGAACACGAAGCCGGACGTGTCCTCGTACAGGTACTGCATGTCGGCCTTGTCGACCTGGGCCATGTCGATCTTCGTGTCGGCCGGGAACGTCCGGTCGACGACCTTGCCCGTCAGGACGTGCTTGATCTTGGTGCGCACCACCGTGTTGCCCTTGCCCGGCTTGTGGTGCTGGAACCACGTCACCTGCCACAGTTGCCCGTCGAGGTTCAAGACGGTGCCGTTCTTGATGTCGTTCGTGGTGGCCATGGGCAGGATGCCTTTCGTCGCAGGTGTGTGGTGATGACAAGCTTCAGCAGGCGCCGCAGCGGGCGCGACCATCCATTCTAGCCCGTGGCGGCGATCCGGCCCCGAGCGCACCCACCGTCCTGGCCGTGCGCCATCTACAGTGGGAGCGTGCCCGACACCGACTGGACCGCGGCGAGCCGCCTGACGCGCGTCTTCCCGACGCCGGACGACAACCATCTGCGCGCCTGGTGGGCCGACCCGAGGGCGCGGCTGCTACCCGTCACCCCCGACGGCGAGCTGCCCTTCGCGTCGTTCGGACGGCCGCTGTGGCTCACCCCCGCCGGCGCCTGGTCGGCCGAATCCGACATCTTCCTCGGCCTGCGTGACGACGCGCCGCTGTTCGCCCGCCTCGTGCCGGACATCGCGGCGCTGCGCGACGCCCTCGACCCCGGCGTCGGCGCCTCCATCGAACGGCTCCGGCCCGCGCTGGACGCGTTCGCCGACCCCCACGGGCTCGACACCGTGTTCTCCGCGGTCGCGCTCGCCCAGTGGCACGGCGGCGAGCCCTACTGCCCGCGCTGCGGGCAGCCGACCGCCATGGCCCAGGCCGGGCACGCCCGGTGGTGCCCCACGTGCCGCGCCGACCTGTTCCCCCGCCACGATCCCGCGATGATCGTCGCCGTGTTCGGTCCCGGCGACCGGCTCCTGCTCGGGCACCAGCGCGTCTGGGCGCCGGGACGGATGTCGGTCCTGGCCGGGTACGTCGAAGCCGGCGAGTCCGTCGAGCAGGCCGTGCGCCGCGAGATCGCCGA
>WQUE01000005.1 GCA_009785885.1 Actinomycetes bacterium | reverse complement strand
TCTACAAGATGCGCATCGGCCTGGGCCTGAGCGACGTCGTGGACGAACTGGAGCACGACCGCCAGGACGCGCTCGCCGAGGCGGCCGCCCGGGTGCCCGTGGGCGTGTCCGCCATGGCCGCGCCCGAGCCCGTCCCGGACCTCGTGGAGGCAGCACCCGTCCCCACCCTGGCTCCCGTGGAGCATGCGCCCGTCGTGGACGTTGCGCCCGTCATGGACGTCGCGCCCGTCGTGGACGTCGCCCCGGAGCCCGCGGCCCCGGCCTGGTTCGCACCGCCGGACATGAGCCCCACCCCGGTCGTCCCGGCGCCCGTCCGGTTCGCCCCGGTGCCTCCCGCCACCCCCGCCGTGGACGCCCCGAGGCTGGACCTGGCGTCCATCACGGCCGGCCTGGTGCGCCCGCGGTTCATCAAGTCACCCGACGGCAGGACGACGATGCTCGCCCCCTCGGCGGTGCATCACGATGCGCCGTCGCGGCCGTCGGCGGACGACGACGCGCCGTCGGGATCGTACGTGGGCGACAATCCGCCCGCCGGGTACGACATCAAGGGCAACGCGGACTCGATGCGGTTCCACACCCCGCTGTCGCCGTATTATGAGCGCACCATCGCCGAAGTCTGGTTCGACAGCGTGGAGGCGGCGAAGGCCGCCGGCTTCACGGGCGTGCCGTCCGACCCCGGCGCCGACCGATGAGGAGACCCGCATGAATCCCCGACTCCGCGCGCTGCATGACGCGGGCGTGTCCGTCTGGCTCGACGACCTGTCACGCGCCCGCCTGGCCAGCGGCAACCTGGCCGAACTGATCGCCGGCAGCAGCGTCACCGGCGTGACGACGAACCCGACGATCTTCGCCGCCGCGTTCGCCGACCTCAGCCTGTACGGCGACCAGCTGGCGCGCCTGGCCGCGGCGCCGTTGGATGTCGCGATCCGGGAGATGATGGCCGCCGACGTGAAGGACGCCTGCCGCCTGTTCGCGCCGGTGTTCGACGCGTCGGCGGGCTACGACGGGCGGGTGTCGATCGAGGTCGAACCCGGCCTCGCCTACGACGCCGACGCGACGATCGCCCAGGCCGCCGAACTGTGCGACCTCGTCGGCGAGCCCGGCGTGCTCGTGAAGATCCCGGCCACGCGGCCCGGCCTGGCGGCGATCCGGGCGACGATCGCCGCCGGCATCAGCGTCAACGTCACCCTGATCTTCAGCCTGGAGCGCTACCGGGAGGTGATGGACGCGTACCTGGGCGGCCTGGAGGACGCCCTCGCGGCCGGACGCGACCTGGGCACGATCCACTCGGTCGCCTCGTTCTTCGTGTCGCGCGTCGACACGGAGGTGGACGCCCGCCTGGAGGCGATCGGCACCCCCGAGGCGCTCGCGCTGCGCGGCCGGGCTGCCGTCGCCAACGCCCGGGCCGCGTTCGGGGCGTACCTGGAGGTGTTCGGCGGGGACCGTTTCGCGGCACTCGCCGCCCACGGTGCGAACCGGCAGCGACCGCTGTGGGCCTCGACCGGCACGAAGAATCCCGCCTACCCGGACACGCTGTACGTCGCCGAGCTGATCGCCGCCCCGTGCGTCAACACCATGCCGGAGAAGACGCTGCTCGCGTTCGCGGATCACGGCGACGTCGCCTTGGACACGATCACGTCCGCCATCCCGGCGGCCCTTTCCGACTTGTCAGCCCTGGCGCAGGTCGGCGTCGACTATGCTGACGTGGTGGCGCACCTGGAGGACGATGGCGTCGCCAAGTTCATCGCCTCATGGGATGAGCTCGTCGCGTCGGTCCGCGCGGCACGGGTGCGCTAGCCCGCCGGGACCCGCCGGCCACGACAACGAGGAGGGGCTGTGCGCCTGGATGATCGCCTCCTGCGCTTCCGCGACCCGGACGAGCTGGCGTCGTACACCGCCGCCCGCCTCGTCGACCGCATCCTGGCGCTCCAGGCCACCCAGCCGGCCGTGCACGTCCTCCTGGCGACGGGCGTCATCGCCCTCCTGGTCGACCACCTGAGCCGGCACCCGAACATCAACGAGATCGATGCGGCCCGGTTCCACATCTGGTGGGGCAACGAGAACTTCGTGGACGCCACCGACCCCCACCGGGCCTCCACGCAGGCCCTGAGCCTCCTTCACAATGCGCTGCCGCTGCTCGCCGCGCACGCCCACACGATGCCGCAGCGTTCCGGCTACGCGGATGCCGGCGAGGCGGCGCTCGCGTACGCGGAGGAGATCGACGGCACGGTGTTCGACCTGTGCCTCATGGCGATGGCCGCCGACGGCCACATCCTCAGCCTCTACCCCGACCATCCGAGCCTGCAGGCGGCGCTCGAGGCGGAAGCGCGCGTCATCGGCGTGCTGGACGCCCCGGGGCCCGTGCCCGAGCAGATGAGCGTGACGGTGCCGCTGCTGGGCACCGCCCGGCGGATCTGGATCCTGGCCAGCGGGCCGACGGTCGCGGATCCCTTGTCCCGCGCGCTGGCCGACGATCCGACGTTGCCGACGACGCACCTGGAACCGCAGTGCGGTCTGCTGTGGCTGGCCGACGAGGCGGCGGCCGCGCGCGTGCCCACGTTCCACTGCTCGCTGTAGCAAGCAGCGGGGACGCCTACGGCGTGGCGGTCTCGGTGGGAGTCGCCGAATCGGCGGGAGGCGTGGTATCGGTCGGCGCCGTCGTATCGGTCGGCGCCGCGGTGTCGGTGATCGACGGCGTATCGGACACGGGTGGCGTGGTCGTCGTGGAGGCCGGCATGTGCCACAGGACGAGCAGCCCGAAGATCGTGGCGACCCACAGGACGCCGACGACGATGGTGATCCGGTCCAGGGTACGTTCCGCACTGGACGTGCCCCCCATGGCCGTCGACATGCCGCCGCCGAACAGGTCGGACATGCCGCCGCCCCGTCCCTTGTGCAGCAGGATGAACGCGGTCAGGATCAGGCTCAGCACGACCAGCACGATCGACAGCGTCGTGATGGGCCAGGTCATCATCGGGGCAAACAGCACCAGACGATGATACCGCACCGGCAAGCCTTCCCCGCATCACCGGTAGGCGGCGACGCCCCCGCCGCCGCGTGGGCGATCGGGGGCGCCGTCGTCGTCGACGATCTGCCTCTAGGCGGGCAGGTCGTAGTATCGCGTGATCGAGGCGAACTCCTCGGGGTTGAGGCTCGCCCCGCCCACGAGCGCGCCGTCGATGTCGGGCTTGGCCATGAGTTCGACGATGTTGCCGGACTTGACCGAACCGCCGTACAGCACGCGCACCGCCTCGGCGGCACCCGCGTCGTACAGCTCCTCGACGCAGCCCCGGATCGCGCCGCAGACCTCCTGCGCGTCCTCCGGGGTTGCGACCTCGCCGGTCCCGATCGCCCAGATGGGCTCGTAGGCGATCACCAGACCCGGCATCGCCGAAGCCGGGATGTCCGCGAGGGCACCCTTCACCTGGGCGACCGTGTGCTCCACGTGGCCGCCCGCCTGGCGCACCTGGAGGCCCTCGCCGACGCAGACGATCGGCACAAGGCCCTTCGCCAGCGCCCGGCGCGCCTTCAGGTTCACGTCCGCGTCGGTCTCGTGGTGGTACTCGCGCCGCTCCGAGTGGCCGACGACCACATAGGCGCAGCCGAGCTTCACCAGCATGTCGGCCGAGATATCCCCCGTATACGCCCCGTCGTCGTGCGGCGACAGGTCCTGGGCGCCGTAGCGGATCGGCAGCTTGTCCCCGTCCACCAGCGTCTGCACGGTGCGCAGATCGGTGAACGGCGGCAGCACGACGCATTCGCTCTTGGCGGGATCCCAGTTGCGGTCTTGCAACGTCCAGGCCAGCTTCTGCAGCACCCCGACCGCGTCCACGTGGTTGAGGTTCATCTTCCAGTTGCCCGCCAACAGCGGCTTGCGCGGCATCAGCCCTCTCCCTCCAGCACGGCCAGGCCCGGCAGAACCTTGCCCTCCAGGTACTCCAGGGACGCGCCACCACCGGTCGAGATGTGACCGAACGCGTCGTCGGGGAAGCCCGCATCGCGCACGGCCGCCGCCGAGTCGCCGCCGCCGACGACCGTCAGTCCGTCGACCTTGGTGAGCGCCTCCGCGACCGCCTTCGTGCCCTCCGCGAACTCGGGGATCTCGAACACGCCCATCGGGCCGTTCCAGAAGACCGTCTTGGCCCCCTCGATCACCTCGGCGAACAACGCCTCCGACTTCGGGCCGATGTCGAAGCCCTGCAGATCGGCCGGGAAGGCGTCCGCGGACACGATCCGGACGGTGCCGACCACCTGATGCGCGGCGAAATCCATGCCTTCGGAGGCACGGAAGTCGACCGGCAGCACGATGCGCTTGCCGGCGGCCTTCGCCTGCTCCAGGTAGCCCTTGCAGGCCTCGACGCTGTCCGGGTCGACGAGCGAACCGCCGACCTCGACGCCCTGGCACACCAGGAACGTGTAGGCCATGCCGCCGCCGATCACGAGCGTGTCGGCGATCTTCAGCAGGTTGTCCACGACCGCGAGCTTGTCGGCGACCTTGGCGCCGCCGAGCACGACGGCGAACGGACGCTGCGGGTCCTTCGTCAGCCTGGCCAGGACGTCCGTCTCGGTCTTCACGAGCTGGCCGGCCGCGCACGGGAGCAGCTTGGCGATGTCGTACACGCTCGCCTGCTTGCGGTGGACGACGCCGAAGCCGTCCGACACGAACACGTCGCCCAGCTTGGCGTACTTCTGCGCCAGCGCCACGCGCTCGGCCTCGTCCTTGCTCTCCTCGGCCGGCTCGAAGCGGACGTTCTCCGCCATGCCGATCTCGCCGTCCGCCAACGACTCGGACAGCGCGACCGCCGACTCGCCGACGACGTCGGCCGCCAGCGGCACGTTCTGACCCAACAACTCGCCGAGACGAGCCGCGGCCGGCGCGAGCGAGTACTTCGGGTTCACCATGCCCTTGGGCCGGCCCAGGTGGGCCAGCACCATCACGCGCGCGCCACCGTCGAGCAGCTGGCGCAAGGTCGGCAGCGCCGCCCGGATGCGCCCGTCGTCGGTGATAACGTCGCCGTCAAGCGGCACGTTGAAATCACACCGGATGACGATGCGCACACCGCGCAGGTCACCCAGATCAGCGATCGACTTCATCGCACTCCCCCGCGCTCACATCTTGTCCGCGACGAGCTCGGTCAGGTCGACCAGCCGGTTGGAGTAGCCCCACTCGTTGTCGTACCAGGCCAGCACCTTCACGAGCTTGCCGATGACCTTCGTCGACTTCGCGTCGAACACGGAACTCGCCGGGTCGCCGACGATGTCGGCCGACACGATCGGATCCTCGGTGTACGTCAGGATGCCCTTGAGGTAGCTCTCGGCCGCCTCCTTGACGTAGCCGTTCAGCTCGTCGACGGTGACCTCGCGGCTTGCCTCGAACGTCAGGTCCGTGACGGAGCCGGTCGGCACAGGCACGCGCAGCGCGAAGCCGTCGAACTTGCCCTTGAGCTCGGGGATGACGAGGGCGACGGCCTTCGCGGCGCCGGTCTTCGTCGGGATGATCGACAGGGCGGCCGAGCGGGCGCGCCGCAGGTCGCTGTGGGGGCCGTCGACCAGGTTCTGGTCACCCGTGTAGGCGTGGACCGTGGTCATGAGGCCGCGCTCGATGCCGATCTTGTCCTGCAGCACCTTCGCCAGCGGGGCCAGGCAGTTCGTCGTGCACGAGGCGTTCGAGATGATGTTGTGCTTGGCGGGGTCGTAGTCCTGCTCGTTCACGCCCATGACGAAGGTCTTGTCCTCATTCGTCGCGGGGGCCGAGATGATGACCTTCTTCGCGCCGGCGGCGATGTGCGCCTTGGCCTTCTCCGCGTCCGTGAAACGGCCCGTGGACTCGATGACGATGTCGACGCCCAGCTTGCCCCACGGCAGGTTGGCGGGATCGCGCTCCTCGCACACGATGATCTTCTTGCCCGCGACGTGGATCGCCTCCGCGTCCGAGGTGACCTCACCCGGGAAACGTCCCATCACGGAGTCGTACTTCAGTAGATGTGCCAGGGTGGCATTGTCCGTCAAGTCATTGACGGCAACCACCTCGAGGTCTGCGCCCTGCTCGATCATCGCCCGGTAGAAATTGCGCCCGATGCGTCCGAAACCATTGATGCCAATCTTGACGGTCATGCGATCTCCTTCACACAGATATCCGCCTGTGCACCGTAGTCACAGACGTCGCGTTCACTTGGGATTAGTCTATCGAACCGCCCCGGGTTGTGCGCGGGCGGCCCCCAAAGTCAGCCATGCGTTCTCTGTGAGCCGGTGGCCCGCTCAGGCGTCCAGCAACTCGGGCGGCAAACCAGCCTCGGTGTCCGGCACGCCGGTGGCCTCCGCCACCTTGTCGGCGAGCGCCAGCAGGCGCCGGATCCGCCCCGCGATGGCGTCCTTCGTCAGCGGCGGGTCGTGCAGCGCCCCCAGCTCCTCGAGCGACGCCTGCTTGTTCGAACAGCGCAGCATGCCGGCGGCGCGCAGGTGCTCCGGGACGTCGTCGCCGAGGATCTCCAGGGCACGCTCGACGCGGGCGCCGGCCGCGACGGCCGCCCGCACGGAACGACGCAGGTTCGCATCGTCGAAGTTCGCCAGCCGGTTGGCGCTCGCCCGGACCTCGCGGCGCATGCGCCGGTCCTCCCACACGAGGACGGACTCGTGCGCACCCATGCGCACGAGCAGGCTGGAGATCGCTTCGGCGTCGCGCATCACGACCCGGTCGACCCCGCGGACCTCACGCGCCTTCGCGACCAGGCCCAACCGGCGCGCCGACCCGACCAGCGCCAGGGCGGCCTCCGAGCTGGGGCACGTCACCTCCAGCGCCATGGAGCGACCCGGCTCGGTCAGCGACCCACGCGCCAGGAATGCGCCGCGCCACGCGGCGATCTGCTCGGCCTGGCTGCCGCCGACGATCTGCGGCGGCAGGCCCCGCACCGGGCGGCGCCGCTGGTCGATCAACCCGGTCTGGCGCGCCAGTGACTCCCCGTCACGCACGAGCCGGATGACGAAGCGGGTGCTGCGGCGGATACCGGAACTGTTGATGACGAGCATCTCGCTGTCGAGTCCGTACACGTCGGCGATCGTCTGGCGCAGCCGCCGGGCCGCCGCCCCCGTGTCGAAGTCGGCCTCGACGACGATGTGCCCCGATACCAGGTGCAGACCGCCGGCGAACCGCAGCATCGAGGCGGCCTCGACCCGGCGCAGGGTTCCGCGCACCTCGGGCAGCGTGGCCAACTCGGCCTTCACCCGCTGTGTCAACGCCATGCCGAGAATCCTCCCACACCTGCCCCCGCGGAACTATAGCCCGGTGGGGCTCACAGCGCCCCGACCTCGCCCGTCGCGGTGTTCAGGGCCTGCCCGGGGGCCTGTCCGGCGAGGACGTCGAGCAGCGCGCGCGCGGTGGCGGGCCCGATGCCGGGCAGCGCGGCGAGATCGTCGAGGCTTGCCCCGCGCAGTTTCGCGAGCGAACCGTAGTGCGCCAGGACCGTCGCCCGCCGGACCTCGCCCAGGCCCGGCACGCCGTCCAGCACCGACTCCACCATCGCCTTGCCCCGCCGCTCGCGGTGGAACGCGATCGCGAAGCGGTGCGCCTCGTCGCGGACCCGCTGCAACAGGTACAGGCCCTCGGATGTGCGCGGCAGGATCACGGGGTACGGCTCGCCCGGCAACCACACCTCCTCCAGGCGCTTCGCCAGGCCCACCAGCGCCACGTCGCGCACGCCGAGCCGGTCCAGCACCGCCGCCGCCGCGGCGACCTGCGGCGCGCCGCCGTCGACGACCACCAGCGAGGGCCGGTACGCGAAGCGCCTGGCCACGCCCGTCTCCGGGTCGATCAGCGCCGACGCCGCCTCGCCGTCCGCGCGGACCGCCGCGTCGTCATCGAGCAGACGTCTGAAGCGGCGCGTCAGGACCTCGTCCATCGCCGCCTCGTCGTTGTTGCCTTCGAAGCCCTTGATCAGGAACCGGCGGTATTCGGCCTTGCGGGACAGGCCGTCCTCGAACACGACCATCGAGCCGACGACGTTCGTCCCCTGGGT
>WQUE01000004.1 GCA_009785885.1 Actinomycetes bacterium | reverse complement strand
GCCGTGTCATGGATTCCGCCATGTCGACTCCATTACACGAAATGGGCGCCGGGACGTACCCTTATGACACCAACGTCTGAAGGGAACCCCCATGATCAACGACGACGTGCTGCAAGCGATCGGCCACACCCCCGTTGTCCGTCTGCGCCACCTGGCCCCGCCGGGTGGGGCGGAGGTCGTGGTAAAGGTGGAGGCCCTGAACGTGGGCGGCTCGATCAAGACGCGCACCGCCTGGGCGATGGTCCAGGCGGCCAAGGAGCAGGGACGGATCGGGCCGCGGACGGTCCTGTGCGAGCCGACGAGCGGCAACCAAGGCGTCGGACTGGCGCTGGTGGGCGCGGTGCTGGGTATCCCGGTGCGGATCGTCATGCCCGACTCGGTGAGCATCGAGCGGCGCGCGCTCGTCGAGGCGTACGGCGGCGAGGTGGTACTCGTCCACGACCACGGCGACATCGGCGCGTGCATCGACGAATGCCTGCGCACCGCCCTCGGCATGGCGGCGGACGACCCGGACGTGATCGTCCTGCAGCAGTTCGAAAACCCGGCGAACCCGGCGGTGCACCACGACGCGACCGCCGCGGAACTGATCGAGCAGGTGGGACGTCCCATCGACGGTTTCTGCGCCGGCATCGGCACCGGCGGCACGATCACCGGTGTCGGCCACGCCCTCCGCGAGACCAACCCGGACGTCGTGGTGTGGGCCGTCGAACCGGCGAACGCCGCGATCCTGTCCGGCGGGCCGATCACGTCGCACCTGCAGATGGGCATCGGCGACGGCCTGATCCCGGCGAACCTCGACACGGGCGTGTACGACCACGTCGAGGTCGTCACCGACGAGGACGCCCTCGCCATGGCCAAGCGGCTCGCCCGCGAGGAGGGCCTGCTGTGCGGGATCTCGTCGGGGAGCAACGTGGTCGCGGCGTGCCGGCTGGCCGCGCAACTCGGGCCGGGCAAGCTCGTCGCGACGATCCTGCCCGACACCGGGGAGCGCTACTTCAGTACGCCGCTGTACGAGTGAGGATGAGGAACGGGGCCGGCCCCGAAGGACCGGCCCCGCGCATTCCGTCAGGCCAGGACGGCGCTCACCTGTTTCCCGCGATTCGGGTCGCGTAGCCGGCCTTGAACGCCCACACCGTCACCTGCGCCGGATAGCCCGCATCGGCCGCCGTCGCCGTGTACGTGCGGGCCGTCGCACCCGGGATGGCGTACCCGTTCCGGTACCACTGGTAGGCGTAGGTGGTCGCTGCCGGCGTGGACGCAGCCGTGGCCGTGTAGATCGTCCCCGCGGCCATGGTCGCCGTCGCGGGAGACACGGACAGCGTCATGGCCGAGAAGGACTGCAACGGCGCCGTCGGGGCCGTCCGCGTGACCGTGATGGCCGCCCCCACGCCCGGCAGGCCGCTCGCCGTCGTCGCGAACTGCACCTGGCAGGCCGCCCAGTCTCCGGACGAGGCCGTCAACGTCACGGTCGTCGTCCCCGCGCCACCCGCGGCGGGAACCAGTTCGTCGATCCCCAGGCACGTGGTCGCCTGCCACGTCGTGTTCGACGTCACCGTGACCGTCTTCGTCCCGCCCTCGGCCGGCACCGCCCACGTCGTCGGCGTCACGGTGAGCGTCGGCGCCGGACCGACCGCACTCACCTGATATCCGCCGATGTTCGCCGCACCTGCGGCCGCACCGCGCACCTCCAGGAAGTACGTCAGGCCGGCCGTCAGGTTCGCGCCCAGGACGAACTGGCCATTGCCCGCGGCGTTGTCGTTGTACGTCACGAGCGTCGTCCCGTTCGCCGCATACAACGTCCCGTACGGATCCGGTGACGGACCCACCCACGTCGCCGACGTGAGCGACCACCAGCCGCTCACCGCCGGGGTGAACTTGAACCAGTCCCGATCACCCGGCACATCGATCGTGCCGGTGACCGGCTGGGACAGATCCGTCCACGCGCAGTTGGACGACACCGTGGCCCCGCAATCCGGGTACGCCGGTGCCTGCGAGATCGCGATCGTCGACTCGAACCCGTACCCCTGGAACCGTGGCGTCGAAGACCGGGTGTCCGTCGTCGACGGATTCGCGCCCATCGTCACCTTCACGGTCGTCGTCCCCGGGGCACCCGACATCGGGGTCATCGTCAACCAGTCCGCATCCATCGTCGCCGTCCAGACCACGTTGCTCGTCACCGTGAACGTCGTCGTCGCGCCCGCGCCGGGCAGATCGCGCCATTCACTCAACGTCTTCGTGAACGACGGCGCCGGACCCACCGCACTCACCTGATAGGTGCCCGCGCTCGTCCCGACACCCTTCACTTCCAGGAAGTACGTCACCCCCGCGGTCAGGTTCGCACCCAAAACGAACTGGTTGTTCGCCGCCGCATTGTCGTTGTACGTCACGACCGTCGTCCCGTTCGCCGCATACAACGTCCCGTACGGGTCACCCATCGGCCCCGACGCCGGCTTCACCGACGTGAACGACCACCAGCCGCTCACCGGCGCCGTGAACGTGAACCAGTCCTTGTCACCGGCCACCTCGATCTTCCCCGACGCGGGCTGGCTCAGATCCGTCCATGCACAACTCGCCGCGGTCGACGCCCCGCAATCATCCCGCTCCGCCTGCGTCACCGACACACTCGCCGACACACCCGGCGACGTGCCCGTCGCGAAGTCCACCTTCCCGCTGCGCGGATCGCTACCCGTGTTCACCGCCGCCGTCAACGTCACCGTCGTCGTCCCCGGACCACCCGACGACGGCGACACCGAGGCGATCTCCGGCGAGAACGCCGCGGACCACGCCGCATTCGACGTCAC
>WQUE01000003.1 GCA_009785885.1 Actinomycetes bacterium | reverse complement strand
GGGTGGTGGGTGGCCGCCGGCTTGACCAGGTTTGGCCCGCTGGCGTAAGATGGGCGTTTGGCGCTTTCCGTCCGGGATCCCTGGACCTGGTGGTGCCACATGACGAACCAAGGCGGGCATCGCCTGGCCGACGAGGGAAGCGGGGTGAGCGCATGTACGCGATCGTGCGCAGTGGTGGCCATCAGTACAAGGTGGCGGTGGGCGATGTCGTCGCCGTCGACAAGCTGGTCGACGAGACCGGTGCGAGCATCACGCTGAAGCCGCTTCTCCTCGTGGACGGGGCGACGGTGACCTCCGACGCGTCCGCGCTCTCCGCGGCCGTCGTGACCGCCGAGGTGCTCGGCGGCGTGAAGGGCCCGAAGATCCGCATCCTCAAGTTCAAGAACAAGTCCGGCTACAAGCGCCGCGTCGGGCACCGCGCCCAGTACACCCAGGTGCGCATCACCGGTATCAACGCCTGAGTCGAAGGAGGCACCAGCGATGGCACACAAGAAGGGCGCATCCAGTTCGCGCAACGGTCGCGACTCCAACTCCCAGCGGCTCGGCGTGAAGCGCTTCGGCGGGCAGCTCGTCGGGGCGGGCGAGATCATCGTGCGCCAGCACGGCACCCACTTCCACCCGGGTGAGGGTGTCGGACGGGGCGGCGACGACACGCTGTTCGCCCTGACGAAGGGCACGGTGAACTTCGGGGTTCAGCGTGGGCGCCGCGTCGTCGGCATCGTTCCCGAGGCCTGAGCCGCACCAGAACGAGATGCCCTGGGCGCCGATGCGCGTCCGGGGCGTTGTCGCGCCGGTAGACTTCCGCGCGGTGGCACCAAGAGACGGAGCTTGACATGGCGATCCCGACGTTCGTCGACCGGGCGACGCTGCATGTCGACGCGGGCGACGGGGGCGACGGCTGCGTCAGCGTGCACCGGGAGAAGTTCAAGCCGCTCGGCGGGCCGGACGGCGGCAACGGCGGCGACGGCGGGTCCGTGATCCTGCGCGTCGACCCCGGCCTCACGACGCTCGTCGACTACCACCGGCAGTCGTTCCGGCGCGCCAAGAGCGGCCAGCCAGGGCAGGGGAGTCACCGCAGCGGCGCGCGCGGTGAGGACATCGTCCTGGCGGTGCCGCCGGGCACCCTGGTCACCGACGCGGACACCGGCGAGGAGCTGGCGGATCTGTTCGAACCCGACGCCGAGGCCGTGATCGTGCGCGGTGGCAAGGGGGGACTCGGCAACGAGGCGCTCGCCTCGACGACCCGCAGGGCACCCGGTTTCGCGCTGCTCGGCGAGCCGGGGGAGTCCCGGACCGTGACGCTGGAGCTGAAGGTCGTCGCCGACGTGGGCCTCGTCGGGTTCCCGAGCGCGGGCAAGTCGAGCCTCATCGCCGCGATCAGCCGCGCCCGCCCGAAGGTCGCCGACTACCCGTTCACGACGCTGATCCCGAACCTGGGCGTCGTCGTCGCCGGGGACGTGACGTTCACCGTCGCCGACGTGCCCGGCCTGATCGAGGGCGCGAGCACCGGACGGGGGCTCGGGCATGACTTCCTGCGGCACATCGAGCGGTGCCAGGCGATCGTGCACGTCGTCGACTGCGCCACGTTCGAGCCCGGACGCGACCCGCTCGCCGACCTGCGCGTGATCGAGGCGGAACTGGCGGCGTACGGCGGGCTCGGGGATCGGCCGCGGCTGGTCGCGCTGAACAAGGTGGACGTGCCGGACGGGGCGGTCATCGCCGACATGGCGCTGGCCGACGTCGCACGCCTGCTCGACGAAGAACTGGACACCGACCACGCCGACGGCATCGTGCGCGTGTTCCCGGTGTCGACGAAGAGCGGCGAGGGGTTGGGCGCGCTGAAGTTCGCGATGGCCCGGCTCGTCGCGGCCCGGCGGGCCGAGGCGCCCGCGCCGGCCCCGCGCGTCGTGCTGACGCCCACGCCTGTCGGCGGCGGGGCAGGGTTCACGGTCGAGCGGGCCCGGGACGCTCGCGGCGACCTGGTGTGGCGCGTGCGCGGCGCCAAGCCGGAACGGTGGACCCGCCAGACCGACTTCTCGAACAACGAGGCGATCGGCTACCTGTCCGACCGGCTCGGACGTCTCGGCGTCGAAGAGGAACTGCTCGCCCAGGGCGCCCAGCCCGGCGACGCGGTCGCGATCGGGCCGGGCGAGGACGCCATCGTGTTCGACTTCGCGCCCCAGCTCGAAACCGGGGCGGAGCTGCTCGGCGTGCGCGGGGAGGATCCGCGCCTGGAGGAGCTGCGTCCGGCGGCGCGCCGCCGGCGGGCCCGCGACGCCGAGTACCAGGCCGCGCGCGAGGCCGCCATGGAGGGCGCCGGCCGGGACGACGACTGGCGCGACGTTCGCCGCCGTCTCCTCGAGGCACCCGACGACGAGGCCGCCGACGACGACGACGTGGAGGTCGTCTGGCCCGGCGGCACATGGCTCGGCCGGGGAGACGCGTCGGAAGGCACGACGCCATGACGACGGCGGAGCACGACGTCCGGGCCGGTGTCGCCGGGGCACGCCGGGTCGTGGTGAAGATCGGCTCGTCAAGCCTGGCCAGCGCCCGGGCGGGCCTGGACGTGGCCCGCCTGGAGGCCCTCGCGGACACGCTCGCCGACCGCCACGCGGCCGGCGGCGATGTGGTGCTCGTCAGTTCCGGGGCGATCGCGGCGGGACTGGAGCCGCTCGGCCTGACGCACCGTCCCACCGACCTGGCGCAAAGCCAGGCGGCGGCGGCCGTCGGCCAGGGGCTGCTCGTCAGCGCCTACACCCGGGCGTTCGCCCGGCACGGCATCCAGGCCGCCCAGGTGCTGCTCACGGTCGG
>WQUE01000002.1 GCA_009785885.1 Actinomycetes bacterium | reverse complement strand
GGTGCGGCTGCGACCTCGTCCTGAACGCCATCACGGGCGCGGCCGGATTGACGGCCACGCTGGCGACCCTGGAGGCGGGCCTCACGCTGGCGCTGGCGAACAAGGAGTCCCTCGTGATCGGCGGGCGGCTCGTGACGCGCGCCGCCGCCCCCGGGCAGCTCGTCGCCGTCGACTCCGAGCATTCGGCGATCGCCCAGGCCCTGCGCGCCGGCCGCTCGCAGGAGGTCCGGCGGCTCATCCTCACCGCCTCGGGCGGGCCGTTCCGCGGCTGGACGCGCGAGCGACTGGAGACGGTCACCCCGGCGCAGGCGATGGCGCACCCCACCTGGCACATGGGCCGCGTGATCACGATCAACTCCGCCACGCTGGTGAACAAGGGGCTGGAACTGCTGGAGGCCGCGCTGCTGTACGACGTGCCGCTGGAGGCCGTCCAGGTCGTCGTCCACCCCCAGTCGGTTGTCCATTCCGGCGTCGAGTTCACCGACGGCGCCGCGATCCTGCAGGCGAGCCCGCCGGACATGCGCCTGCCCATCGGCCTGGCCCTGGCGTGGCCGGAACGGCTGCCGGACGCCGCCGCGCCGTGCGACTGGACCCATGCGGTGTCATGGACTTTCGAGCCGCTGGACGAGGACCTGTTCCCGGCCGTCGAGCTGGCCCGCCGGGCCGGTCGCGCCGGGGGCACGGCGACCGCCTGCTACAACGGGGCCAACGAGGCGTGCGTCGACGCGTTCTGTGCCGGGCGGCTCGGCTTCCCGGGCATCGCGGAGACGATCCGGGACGTTCTCGACGAGCACCTCGCCCCCGGCGGGCCGCACGTGGGGGACGATGCCCTGACCCTCGACGCCGTCCTCGCGGCGGACGCCTGGGCGCGGCGGGCGGCCTGGCGCCGCATCGGCATCCCGGACGGGGTGGCGTGATGGACGGGGTGGGCAGGCAGCCGGTGCAGGTGCTCGTGATGCCGTACGCGGTCGCGCCCGGGCACGTGTCGTACGGGGTGCTGCGGCGGGCGGACGGCGGCCAGTGGCAGGGCGTCGCCGGTGGCGCCGACGGCGTCGAGACGCCGCTGGAGGCGGCCACCCGCGAAACGGGCGAGGAGTTGGGCCTGGTTGGCGCCGAGTTCAGGGTCCTCGACGCCCGCGCGAGCGTGCCGGCGGACTGTTTCGCGGGATGGGAGCGCTGGCTGACGCTGGACCCACCCGTGTACGTCGTGCCCGAGCACGCGTTCGCCGTCCTCGTGCCGGATCCGCACCGGATCGTCCTGTCGCGCGAGCACGACGCCATCCTGTGGTTACCGTACGGTGATGCCCGTCGCCTCCTGACGTGGGACAGTAACCGGACCGCCCTGTGGGAGCTGCGTCAGCGCCTGCTGGCAGACGGCGTCGACGGTGCGTGAGCCTTCACGCCGGTGGCGACGATAGGCTGGCGGCATGCTCGAACTGCCGGAGGCGGTGACCCTGGAGCACCAGTTCCGCGACACGCTCGTGGGCAAGACCATCGCACGGGCGGTGGCGGGTGCCGCGCCGCACGGCTTCGCGTTCTACGCCGGCGAACCCGAGACGTACGGCGCGCTGCTGGCGCACCGCACGATCACGGGTGCGGCCAGCCGCGGCGGCATGCCCGAGATCTGGGCGGGAGACGTCCGGGTCTGCTTCACCGACGGCGTGAACGTGCGCTACCTCGCGCCGGGCGATGCCCGGCCCGCCAAGCACCAACTGCTCCTCGACTTCGACGACGGCAGCGCGGTGTGCTGCACGGTGGCGATGTACGGGGGCCTGTGGGCGTTTCCGGCGGGGCAGTTCGACAACCCGTACTACCGGGTGGCCGGGGAGAAACCTTCGCCGCTGTCGGACGCGTTCGACCGGGCGTACTTCGCTTCGCTGGCCGATGAGGCGGGCGGACGGGCGTCCGCGAAGGCGTTCCTCGCCACGCAGCAGCGCATCCCGGGGCTCGGCAACGGCGTGCTGCAGGACATTCTGTGGCGATCGCACGTCCATCCGAAACGCCGGCTGGAAACCCTGGCCGCGGACGACCTGGCGGCCCTGTACGCGTCCGTACGAACGACGCTGGCCGACATGACGGCGGCCGGCGGGCGTGCGACCGAGAAAGACCTGTACGGCGATCCTGGCGGCTATGCGCCGGTGCTGTCGCGCCTCACCGACGGCCTGCCGTGCCCCGCCTGCGGCACCCCGATCGTCCACCTGGCGTATCTCGGCGGCCGGGTGTATGTCTGTGCCGGTTGTCAACCGCTTCCCTGAACGGCCCGGGTGGGGGTCGGGCCGGTCTCGCGTTTCCACGCGCGTCTGGCGTAGTCTTGATCACCGTAGCCCCGGCGCACTGGAGGACCAGGGCGGCTCACGCGAAGCGGAAGGATCGACTCCCACCATGGCCAGTGTCTTTGAACGGCTCCGTTTGATCTTCTCGGCCAAGGCGAACAAGGCCTTGGACAAGTACGAGGATCCGCGGGAGACCTTGGATTACTCGTATCAGAAGCAGTTGGAGTTGCTGCAGAAGGTGCGTCGCGGCGTCGCCGATGTGGCGACGAGCCGCAAGCGCGTCGAATTGCAGGCCAGCCAGCTCGGCGACCAGATGGATAAGTTGACGCTCGCCGCGCAGCAGGCGCTGACCCAGAACCGGGAGGATCTGGCGCGCGAGGCGCTCACCCGGAAGTCCGGCCTGCAGGCGCAACTGAACGATCTGAAGACCCAGCACGACCAGCTCGCCCAGGAGGAGGAGAAGCTGGTGCGCGCGAGCAGCCAGCTGCAGGCCAAGGTCGACGCGTTCCGGACGAAGAAGGAGACCATCAAGGCCACCTACTCGGCCGCCGAGGCGCAGACGCGCGTGAACG
>WQUE01000001.1 GCA_009785885.1 Actinomycetes bacterium | reverse complement strand
GTCGAGGCCGACTCGGCCGGTGTCCGCTCGCTGATGCAACTCAGCCCCGCGATCGTAACCGCCCTGCCGGTGGCGGCCGGTGCGCGTGTCGCCGAGGGGGACGTCGTCGCCGAGGTGTCGGGCCGCCCCTTGTTCGTGCTGAGCGGGGACGTCCCCGACTACCGCACGATGGGGCCGGCGACCGCCGGCAAGGACATCCGCGAACTCCAGGCGGCACTGAAGCGGCTGGGCCTCCTGACAGCGTCGTTCAAGGACGGCACGTTCGACCAGGCGACGACTGTGGCCGTCTCGAAGCTGTACAAGGAACACGGGTACGCCCCGTTCTGCTACGGGGCGGTGACGGACGTGTGCCTGGGCGAAGTCGTCTTCGTGTCGTCGTTGCCCGCCACAGTGGGGACGCTGGCGGTCAAGGTCGGTGACGACGCGTCGTCCGGCACGTCCCTGCTGACCCTCGAACTGGGCGAGGCGACGGTGTCCGGCTTGGTGCCGGGGGGCCAGCAGTCGGGTCTGGTCGCCGGCCTGCGGGTCCTCGTGGCGGATGATGTCTCGCAGCGGCAGTGCCAGGGCACGCTGACGAAGGTCGGGGCGTACGCCGCCGCCACGTCCGACTCGGGCGGCGTGGCGGGCTATCCGGTGACCGTGAGCGCGCCCGGCTGCCTGGATGCCGCCTGGGTGGGCCTGAACGTGCGACTGGTCATCGATGTCCAGTCGAGTGACGCGCCGGTGCTGATCGTGCCCACCTCGGCGATCCAGACGGATGCGGACGGCACGACATACGTCATGGTTCATGACGCCGGCGCGCCCGACCGCCGGGTCGGGGTCACGACCGGCCTCGTTGCCGGTGGCGAGGTGGCCGTCACCCCGGACGACGGCGGGTCGCTGAACCCCGGGGACGCGGTGGTGACCGGATGAGCCGGGTGCTCATCGCCTTGTCGCACCTAGGACGGCGCTTCCCAGGGCCGCCGCCCGTCGAAGCGTTGCGCGACGCCACTTTCAAGGTCGCGCAGGGCGAGCACGTGGCAATCATGGGGCCGTCCGGCTCGGGCAAGTCCACGCTGCTGAATCTGATCGGCCTTCTCGACCGGGCCACGTCGGGCGGCTACGAGTTCGCCGGTCAGGACGTGCGCGGCCTCGGCGAACGGCAGCGCACAGCGCTGCGCCGGGACGCGATCGGATTCGTGTTCCAGGACTTCTACCTGATGCCCGGCCGCACGGCGTGGGAGAACGTGGCACTGGCGATGGTGTACGCGGGCCGTCCCGGCAAGGAGCGCCGCCGCCGCGCCCTGGAGGCCCTGGAACGTGTCGGCTTGTCGCACCGCCATGACGCGTTGCCGACGACCCTGTCGGGTGGCGAGCGCCAGCGCGTCGCCATCGCGCGGGCCCTGGCGAACGACCCGGTGCTTCTGCTGTGCGACGAGCCGACCGGGAACCTGGACTCCGCGACAGCCTCGGGGGTGATGGGCCTGGTCGACTCGCTGAACCGGGCCGGCATGACCGTCATCACGATCACGCATGACCCGGCGACGGCACGTTGGGCGTCCCGCCGCCTGTCCATCGGCGACGGATGCGTCGCAGCAGAGCCGCAACCGAAAGGCGCGCCGGCATGAGGACGCCCCGCGCACCGGTTGCCGCCTCCTATCGGCCGCGCCACGGGGAGACCTCCGAACCGCCCCGCACGTCGCCGGCAGCGGGGCGGCTCACATCCTCCAGATCGGGCTGGCGCGCCGTGGTGCCCGAGGCCTGGGCCAGCCTGGGCCAGAAACCGTCCCGCACCGTGCTGACGATGCTGGGCACGGTGCTCGGCGTCGGCTGTTTCGTGGCCGTCCTCGGCTTGACGGCCACCGCCGCCGGCCAGATCTCAGCCGACTTTTCGGCGCAACTGGCCACGGCCGTGCGCGTCCAGGACGCCGGGTCGGACCCGGCCGCCGACACCGTGTTCTCCTTCCCGGAGGACGCAGAGCAGCGCGTGAGGGCGCTGAACGGGGTACGGGAGGCCGGCCTGTCCTGGCCGGTGGACGCGAGCTTGGACGTGGCTGCCTCGGTGGCCGCCCCCACCGCGGGCCGGACGCAGGTGTTGGCCGCGTCCAGCGGGTACATCGCCGCGCTCCTGCCGACGTGGGGCTCCGGGGGTGTCTACAACCGGTTCCAGGAGGACCACGCGCTGCCCGTCGCTGTCCTGGGGGCCGCCGTCGCCCGGCAGCTCGACGAGCCACGGGCGGGATCGATGGTCATGCTGGGCGGTTCGCCGTACCTGGTCACCGGGATCTTGGACGATGTGGCGACCGCGCCGGAGGTGCTCGGCAGCGTCCTCATCCCGACAAGCACGGCACTCGACCGGTTCGGTCTCCCGAGCGTGTACGCGGCGGCGTCCATGCTCATCCGCACAGACCTCGGGGCGGCCCAGCAGGTGGCCGGCGAGGCGGCCCGTCAGCTGCGTCCGGACGACCCGGGCGTGCTCGCTGTCGTCCCCCCGGCTGACCCGCCGCGCATGGCCAGCGTCATCAGCGACTCGCTGCGCGCGCTGTTCATGGCCCTGGCCGGAGTGACGCTGCTGATCGGCGGGGCGGCGATCGCGAACACCACCCTGGTGTCCGTCATGGAGCGCACGCAGGAAATCGGGCTTCGGCGGGCACTCGGGGCGTCCCCCGCTCAGGTTCTCGTCCAGTTCTGGTGCGAGACAGTGATTCTCGGCGCCGTCGCCGGGCTCGTCGGCGGCTCACTCGGCCTGTGGTCCGTCATCGCGGTGGCTCTGCGCCTGCGGTGGACCGCGGTCGTCGACCCGTGGGTCGTGATGGCCTCGCCGGCGCTCGGGGCTGTCGTGGGGCTCGTCGCCGGGTTGTTTCCCGCCTGG